>NZ_JACJEA010000035.1:0-47205 GCF_014163835.1 Pseudoalteromonas sp. SR43-5 | reverse complement strand
CTACATGGATGTAGGTAAGGGGCGTGAGCAGGACGCGGAAGCTTTGCTCGGTTTTTACTTAGCCCGCTAGGTTACAAACCTCACGCCGCGATTAAATCGCCCCTAGATTGAACAAATTTTAATCCAGAAAGGTCAACAGGCCCTAAGCCAGTAACTTTGTTGCTGGCTTTTTTAATGTCAGCCCTTTTTATATTACAGATTACGGTTTTTTGATCAGATCACTGCATTACCAACGCGGAATTTTGGGATCACGCATTTACTAACACAGCCTTTTTCGGATCATTACTTTACTAAGCCGAATACACTTTAATGCTATTTCGGGCTCTGAGATAATTTGATCGTTATTTATTTGTATAAACAATCAACAACTTATGGCTTTGACTAGGTACAACTCTGATCTGAGGGGGGATCGGCTTGGTAAAAATCTGATCCTTTATTTGGGGCTTAGTAAAATTTAGATCTATTTTTGAACGTATTGTTTGGTACACAGGCGGGTTTGTTGATTTTAAAATGGCTTTAAAGCTACTTTTAAACGATCGATCTGTAAAAATGTCTTGGTTAGTAAAACAATGATCCCAGCTAGTTTAATATTGTTTAGTGGTTTAAATAGCGATACAAAAAAGATAATTTCAAAAAGTTAGCTATTACATAAATTTATCGTAAATCTCTTTTTATTACGTTAAATATTAAAAAGGTTTTAAAAATATGACGTTAATGAGGTTTTTTGTCACTAATTTGTGTTTTTTTTACCACCATTTTAATTTACACGTTACACTTTCATAAAAATGTCATACTTAGTCATAATAATGAAAACTAATTCGATAGCGTAAGAGATAAATTGGAATGTCACGTAAAGTACTAGTCGTAGATGACGAAGCTCCTATCAGGGAGATGTTGGTTTTTGTTTTAGAGCAAAATGGATTTCAAGCAATTGAAGCAGAAGATTACGACTCTGCTATTGCAGCTATGGTTGAACCTTACCCAGATATGGTTTTACTTGATTGGATGTTACCAGGTGGAAGCGGCATTCAAATTGCTAAAAAGTTTAAGCAAAACGAACACACCCGCCAAATCCCAATTATTATGCTTACAGCTCGCGGCGAAGAAGAAGACAAAGTACGCGGCCTTGAAGTAGGTGCAGATGATTACGTCACTAAGCCGTTTTCTCCTAAAGAGCTTATGGCACGTATTAAAGCGGTTATTCGTCGTGTATCGCCAACCTCATTAGAAGAAGCTATTGAAGTACATGGCCTGCGTTTAGACCCTATTTCGCATCGTGTTACCTCAGAAGGTAACGAGCTTGATATGGGGCCAACCGAATTTAGATTACTGCACTTTTTTATGACTCACCCAGAGCGTGTTTATAGCCGTGAACAACTGCTTGATCATGTGTGGGGAACTAACGTTTACGTAGAAGATCGCACGGTTGATGTGCACATTCGTCGCCTGCGTAAAGCAATTGGCCCACTTGGACATGACCGTTTGGTGCAAACAGTACGTGGCGCTGGGTATCGTTTTTCAAGTAAGCTGTGATCAGCTTAAAACTTAGCTAATGTGTAAAATACGCATGTATTACTACTCTAAGGTAAAGTGAGTGTATGTATCGAGTTGTTAATAAACAGGCGTTAGTTAAACGCCTGTTTATCTATTTTTTACCCTTACTATTAATTGGTGTGCTGGTTGGCGCGCCATTTTTGCTTTTATTTTTAGGATCTTTTTCCCTCCTTATTTGGCACTACCATCAACTTTATCGTTTGAGCGATTGGCTACTTAATCAACGCAGCTTTAATCCGCCAGAGGGGGAGGGTGCATGGGAGCAAGTGTTCGAAGGTATTTACCATCTCCAGCACCGTAATCGTAAAAAACGTAATGAGCTTGCAGATTTAATTCGTCGCTTTCGCGATGGGGCTGAAGCGGTACCTGATGCGGTTGTGGTATTACAAAACGATTTAAGTATTGTGTGGTGTAATCAATTAGCCCTTAAAGTGCTTGGTTTGCAGTGGCCTACCGATCATGGTCAGCGCCTTGATAATTTAATTCGCGAACCTAAGTTTGCTAAATACATGCACAAAGGCGAATTTGACGAGGCGCTTGAGCTGGATAACGGTCACAGTATTGAGCAGGTGCTTGAGTTTAGGGTAATGCCATATGCAAGTACGCAACTTATGGTTGTGGTACGTGATGTAACGCGCTTAAAACAGCTTGAACAGATGCGTAAAGACTTTGTAGCCAATGTATCGCATGAACTACGTACACCGCTTACAGTGGTTACAGGGTATCTTGAGATGATGGATGGCGACATGATGCCGCCGCCAGCAATGTGGAACAAAGCGCAAAATACCATGCTTGAACAATGTAAGCGCATGGATAGCTTAGTCAGCCAATTATTATCGCTTTCGCGTATTGAAGGTGCACGGCGCCAAGACAACGATAAAGCTATAAATGTACCGCAATTACTTGGTTATATTCACACTGAAGCAAACTCAATTAATCAAGACAAAGGCCACGAACTTATTTTTGATATTGATAAAACCCTTGATATTAAAGGCTCTGAGGATGAACTGCGTAGTGCGTTTTCTAATTTAGTATTCAACGCGATTCATTACACAAAACCAGGCGGTAAAGTAGAAGTTTGCTGGCAGCGCAAAAACAATAAAGCGTGTTTTAGTGTTACCGATAATGGTGATGGTATTGCGCCTGAGCATATTAACCGATTAACTGAGCGTTTTTATCGTGTTGATAAAGCTCGCAGTAGAACAACAGGTGGCTCAGGCTTAGGGCTCGCTATAACAAAACATGTGTTAACTCGCCATGATAGTAAATTAAATATTCGCAGTGAAGTTAACAAAGGATCGTGTTTTTCTTTTGAATTTTCAATAGATAAGATAGTTTCGCTGACTAAATAATTAAGCTAATAGGTCAAGTCATAAAAGTGTCATTTAAGAGTAATGTAACTGTCATGTACTCACTTTAGAGTGGGCAGCAGTTAGAAAATGGAACGAACAAACCGGAGAACTCTACATGAAATTTAAAAACTTAGTTGCCGCAATGGGTGTGGCTGTTACAACTTTCGTATCTGCACAAGCAGTTGCTCTAGACCAAAATATTCCTGAGTATCAAAAAATTAGTGGTGTTTCAGGCAACTTTTCATCAGTAGGTTCTGACACTTTAGCCAACATGATGACGTTTTGGGCTGAAGAGTACAAACGTATTTACCCAAATGTAAATATTCAGATTCAAGCAGCAGGTTCTTCTACTGCTCCACCGGCACTTACCGAAGGTACTGCTAACCTAGGTCCAATGAGCCGTAAAATGAAATCTAAAGAAATCGAAGCGTTCGAAAAACGTTACGGTTACAAGCCAACAGAAGTTCGCGTAGCTATTGATGCACTTGCTGTATTTGTACATAAAGATAACCCAATTGAAGGTCTTCGTATTGACCAAGTAGATGCTATCTTTTCATCTACTCGTAAATGTGGCGCACCAGAACAAGTTAACCGTTGGAGCGATGTTGGTCTAACAGGTGATTGGGCAGCTAAAGATGTGCAACTTTACGGACGCAACTCAGTATCAGGTACGTATGGTTACTTTAAAAAGAAAGCACTTTGTAAAGGTGATTTCCGTAATAACGTAAATGAGCAACCGGGTTCTGCATCAGTAGTACAGTCAATTTCATCTTCATTAAATGCAATTGGTTACTCAGGTATTGGTTATAAAACATCGGGCGTACGTACAGTACCGCTAGCTAAAAAAGGCGATAACTTTGTTGATGCAACACTTGATAACGTTGCACAAGGTAAATATCCATTATCTCGCTTTTTATACCTTTATGTGAATAAGCACCCAAACAAGCCGTTGTCTCCAATGGAAGCGCAATTCTTAAAAATGGTACTTTCAAAAGATGGTCAGCAAATTGTAGAAAAAGATGGTTATGTACCACTTTCTGCAAAGCTAGTAGAAACAGAACTTAAGAAGCTTGGTTTAAATTAATAAACTATAAGCAATAAAAAACCGCTCATTGAGCGGTTTTTTTGTGCCTAAAACTAAAAACTTTAAGGAATTAAATATTACCTAATTTTTCGGCTTGTGCTTTACATTGATTATAGCTCTCAACACATTTGCCAGAGCATACTTGTTGCTTTAAGCCCTCAGCAGTTGTTTGCTGTTCACAACTACTTTCACACTGGTAGTTTTGTTGAGCACACTGATTCATTTCAGGGTTTTCAACTTGGTTTTGACAACCTGCCAATAGTGCAAAAGTAAGGGCGACTACGCTTGTTTTTATTAAAGTGTGCATGCTTCTTATCCTTAAAATGGAGTCGCAATAATATTAAATTTCGACTTGGATATTGTCGATCAATCTAACACCACCAAAATAGGCTGCGGCTAAAATAACAAATTGAGTATCTTCGATTGTAGCAGTTTTTAATGTATCTCGTTGAGCAATCTCAAAATAGTCTGGTTTTAGGCCTGCTTTCTCTAAACTTTGTTTAGCTAAGCTTTCAAGTTTTACAAAGTCTTTCTCGCCACTTTTAAGTTGCTCAGCGCACGTATTAAGGGCTTTAAATAATACGGTTGCAGTCGCTTTTTGATCATCAGATAAGTAACCATTACGTGAGCTCATAGCAAGGCCAGAAACTTCTCGCATTGTAGGTACACCAATGACTTCAACCGGAATTGATAAGTCGCGTGCCATAGTTTTGATTACTTGTAGTTGCTGAAAATCTTTTTCACCAAAGCAGGCGTAATCTGGTTGCACTAAGTTAAATAACTTAGTTACGATTGTTGCAACACCTCTAAAGTGACCTGGACGTGAGCCACCGCAATAGCCTAATGAAATGTCAGGTACATCTACAAAGCTTTGTGCACCCAGTCCGTTAGGGTAGATTGTTTCTACACTTGGGGTAAATACAATATCAGTGCCTAGTTCAGCAAGGCCTTGTTTGTCTTCGTTTAGCGTACGAGGATAGTTATCTAAATCTTCGTTAGCACCAAATTGCATTGGGTTTACAAAAATACTTACAACGACTTTGTCGGCCAAGTTTTTTGCTTTTTCTACTAGCGAAAAATGCCCACGGTGCAAGTTGCCCATTGTTGGCACAAGCGCCACGCTAAGACCTGCTTGGCGCCATGCTTTAATTTGACTACGTAACGATCTGATTTCAGTTATTGATTGCATTATTTAAACTCATGTTCAGCGCTTGGAAATGCGCCACTTTTAACATCTGTACAATACTTTTGAACGGCTGCAGGCATATTGCCTGTTTCGAGCAAAAAGTTTTTAGAAAATTTAGGAATGTAACCTGCCGAAATACCAACCAGGTCATGCATTACCAGTATTTGGCCGTCAGTTAAGCTGCCTGCACCAATACCAATAGTTGGGATACTTAAAGCGTCTGTAATGCGTTTTGCCAGGGCACTTGGAATACACTCAAGTACTAATAATTGCGCGCCAGCAGCTTCAAGTGCTTTCGCATCATCAATCATTTTTTGTGCTTTATCTTCTTCGCGACCTTGTATTTTAAAGCCACCAAATACATGAACTGACTGTGGTGTAAGGCCTAAATGCCCGCACACTGGGATACCTTGTTGAGTGAGTGCTTTAATGCTCTCGTAAAGCCACTCTCCGCCTTCAAGTTTAATCATGTTTGCGCCAGCGCGCATAAGCTCAGCTGCATTTTTACAGGTATCACTAACGCTTGAGTAGGTCATAAAAGGTAAGTCAGCAATTACAAATAATTCGCGGCTACCAGCGCGTACACAGCGGGTATGATATGCAATATCTTGATTTGTTACGCCAAGGGTGTCATCGCCGCCTTGTAGTACCATGCCCAATGAGTCGCCCACTAAAATAACTTCAACGCCGTTATCATGAAATAACTTTGCAAAACTAGCGTCGTAGGCTGTTAATGCAGTAATTTTGTTATTTTCTGCTTTCATTTTATTTAAAGTAGAAACGGTTATTTTAGACATAATATCCTCGCAGGCAAAAGCCTAGGTTAATTACAGAGGTAATTGTTGTAAGTCGTTGAGCGGTAAGTTATTTGCAATGGTTTTTAATGCAATGCCGCTAGGTAAAATAAGTTCAGGTGCAAGCTCTAATAGTGGGTAAACCACAAACTCGCGATCACTCAAACCATAATGAGGCACGGTTAAGCGCGCCGTATTTATAATTTGATCATCAAATAATAGGGTATCGATATCAAGTGTGCGCGGACCCCAACGCTCAGCTTTTCTTACTCGACCATGCTCAAGCTCAATACTTTGTGTTAAATCAAGTAATTGCTCTGGATCAAGGGTCGTTTTAATACAGGCTACGGCATTGATATAGTCTGGTTGATCTTGTGGGCCCATAGGCTTACTTGCATAGTAATGCGATACGTTTACAAATTCACAATTAGGCAGCTTTTTAAGCGCAATTATCGCGTTATCAAGCTGCTCTTTTGGTGAGTTTAGGTTGGCACCTAAACCCAAATAAACACAATGCATGTTATTACTCAGTTGGCTTTTTAGTAGGGCGACGGCGCTTTCGCGGCTTAGGACCACCTTGATGACCTAAGCTTTTAACCATCTCTTTTTGGCCGTTTATATCTTTACTTAAGTATTGTGTCCACCACTGAGCAAGCTCTGTATGCTGAGTTTCGCCTGCATCTACGCGTAATAATAAAAAGTCGTAAGCGGCTTTAAAGCGAGGCTGTTGCGTTAGCCTGTATGCACGTTGGCCAGCACGTTTATCTAAGCGGTGCTGAATATGCCAAATATCGCGAGCACCTAAAGTAAAGCGCTTAGGAACAGCTATATGCTGTGAATTATCGCTTAGTACTTTATTCATTGCTTGTGCGAAAGCATCGTATTCAGATAGTTGCTCTTGGCTTTGAATTTTTTTAGTGCGCTCAAGCAGTGGGAACCAAAGTAGGGCAGCAAAAATAAACGCCGGTGTTACTTTTTTATCGGCATTAATACGCTTGTCGGTATTTTGAAACATTTGCTGAATAAGCGTGTGCTCTAAGCCACTTGGGTTTTTATCTAAAATTTTATCAAGTTCAGGAAAAAGTGAGCGGAATAAGCCGTATTTACGCAGCATTAAAAAGTTAGCTTCGGCCTTGCCGTTTAAAAACAGTTTAAGAATTTCTTCAAATAAACGAGCTGGCGGAATGTTATCAAGCAAGCTTGCAAGCTCGCTAATTGGCTTTTCACTTTTAGGCGCAATGCTCATATCAAGCTTAGTGGCAAAACGTACTGCACGTAACATACGAACAGGGTCTTCGCGGTAACGCGTTTCAGGGTCGCCAATAAGCTCGATTTGTTTAGCTTTAATTGCCGCTAAGCCGTTGGCGTAATCGTGAATACTAAAATCTTTAATTGAGTAATAAAGTGCGTTGATTGAAAAGTCGCGGCGCTCTGCATCTTCTTCAATACTGCCAAATACGTTATCACGTAGTAGTTGGCCCTCATTGCTTGATTGGCTTATTTGATTTTTGTCTTCTTGCGCTTCGTGGTGGCCACGCATTGTTGCCACTTCGATAATTTCACGGCCAAATACAATGTGTGCTAGACGAAAGCGACGACCTATCAGGCGACAGTTTCTAAATAGTTTTTTTACCTGATCTGGAGTTGCATTAGTAACTACGTCAAAATCTTTTGGCTGTTGGCCTAACAATATATCGCGAATACAACCACCAACAAGGTAGGCATCGTAGCCACCGTCTTTTAAGCGGTATAATACTTTGATTGCATTTGGGCTAAATTGTTTGCGAGAAATACCATGCTCACCACGAGTGACAACAATAGGTTCACTGCTTACAGAAGCGCTTTCGGCACTGGTATTCGGGCCGATTATTTGTCGGCAAAATTGAAAAAGCTTGGAAATAATAGTCTGTCTCCTAGAAGGTGTGATTGACTCTGCATCGCAATCAAAAGTTACAGCAAATAGGGCGGTTATAACCCAGTACAAGCTGTTTGACGTAATTAGCATATATTTAGGCGGCTATCATATACCAGCAGGGTTTAAAAATTAAGTTGATGTGTTGAAATTAAGCCGTTTTTAGCTATTTTATTTACTTAAATGTGTAAATTGGACTTTCTGGCTATGTGGATGTTGAGAAATTTGTATTTCGGATACTTGGGGGACCTGTTTTAAGCTAAACTTTTTAATTCCCCAATCGATTAATTGTTCTATATTTAAGTCGCTTAAATCAGCTATAACAGGTAGCCCTAAAAATTCAAAAGCGCTAATTAAAGCAGGCTTTGGATTTTGCTTACAAATGGCGGGGGCATAATTTTGTTTAGATAGTTTAAAACCGGGTTTGGCAACCGCTAAAGGTAAATGAGCAAATTCAGGTACAGGGCTGTCGAGTTGTTTAAACAAACTAATTTGCCGAGCTGTTGGTTCAATTAAATCTGCGCCTCTTACAATTCGATTTATCCTTTGATCGATATCATCGACGACCACAACAAGTTGATATGCAAATAAACCGTCACTGCGTTTAATTAAGTAATCTTCGTGGGATAATGCACTATTTACCGATATATCACCTTGAATTAAATCACTAAATTGAGTCGTTGGATGTTGCTGAACTAAACGAAGCGCGCCGGATTGAGTATGATGATTAAGTGCTTTGCAATGCCCCTGATAAATACCGCCAATGGCTTTTATTTGCTTTCGAGTACAGGTGCAACCATAAACAAGGTTTTGCTCTAAAAGAGAGTGGGTAATATCTTGATATAAAGACAGACGCTGTGTTTGGTATACAACAGGTTCATCCCAATAAAGGGCGTAGGCTTGTAAGGTATTTAGAATATCGGAGTCGGCGTTTTTAACCACGCGCGTAGTGTCAATGTCTTCTATACGAACTAACCATTTTCCTTGATTAGCTTTTGCATCTAGGTAGCTACCCACAGCCGCTACAAGTGAGCCAAAATGTAATGGCCCAGAAGGAGACGGCGCAAAACGACCGCGATATTTACACATAGGCGCAGTAACGGCTGTAGGAGACATAACTAACTAATAAGTTTTAATTAGCCGCGTCCAGATTGCTTTTCTTTGATTTCTGCAAGTGTTTTACAGTCTACGCATAAATCGGCAGTAGGACGTGCTTCTAAGCGACGTATGCCAATTTCGATGCCACAAGACTCACAAAAGCCAAAATCATCTTCTTTAATCAAATTAATTGTTTTTTCAATTTTTTTGATTAATTTACGTTCGCGGTCACGAGTACGAAGTTCTAAAGAGAATTCTTCTTCTTGTGCAGCGCGGTCAACTGGGTCAGGAAAGTTAGCAGCTTCGTCTTGCATGTGCGATTTAGTACGATCAACTTCGTTACGTAAATCGTTACGCCAAGTCTCTAAAATTGCTCTAAAATGAGCACGTTGTGCATCATTCATGTACTCTTCGCCTGGTTTTTCTTGGTATGGTTCTAAACCGGCTTGAGCCAATAAACCATGTTTCTTTTGGTCTGGCATAACTCTCTCCTAAATCCTTAATTTAATGCCTCAGCATTAGCCGGCGGTATAAATAACAGAATCTTATACCCTAGGCAAATTTATTTTTAATTAATCGAATTAGCTTCAACCATGCTTACTGAGTAAAAAAGTGTATTAATAGTTTATTTACACTTTTAATTAATTCACATATTCGCTTTCTAAAACTTGCCTTGTTATATGGGCAAAAGCTTCAAAAGCAAGTTAATTTTTATAATTCACTTTTTACCACTTTCTATAATTAGAGTGCTTTGTAAATTACGCTTAGTTCAATCTCTTGGTTTATTACACTATTCTATAAATGCTATTCTTTTATGAAGTAAGACTCCATTAGCTGAAATTTTGGCTTTGTATGCTAATACTTCAACACCGGCTATTATTGCTTGGTTTAATAACGTGGCGTATTTTTTATCAATATGCGCAGCTGCACTTACGGTATTTATTCCTTCATGCAAAACAGCGAACAGTAATACTGCTCGGTGGCCTTGTTCGATCATTTCTATTAGTTCGCGAATATGCTTTTGTCCACGCACTGTTTGCGCATCAGGAAAGTAGCCTTGCCCGCTTTGTGGTGTATCTTCGCTTAATAATGTGACTGATTTAACTTCTACATAACAATTGGGCTTATTTTCGTCTGTGAGTAAAAAGTCGATACGACTGTTTTCGCTGCCGTACTTAACTTCGCTTTGCAATTGACTGTAGTCGAGTAGCTCGCTTATCACATTATTGTTTATTGCTTCTTCAACTACTTTATTAGCCACCGCTGTATTTACACAAATAAGCTGCGATAAGTTATTTTGCGTAAGTTCTAATGAATGCGGGTATTTTCGTTTTGCGTTATCGCTTGTTGAATAAAAAGCAGTAAAGCCTGGCTCAGCGCATCCCGTCATTTTACCTGTATTTGCACAGTGGGCGGTAAATTCGCTGCCATCACTTAATTGTAAATCAGCTAAAAAGCGTTTGTAGCGCTTTAATAATATGGCTGGTTGCAGCGCTGGCGTGTACTTCATAATAACTTCCAAAGCGTAAACACTGCTCAGCAGTGTGATTTATGTTATTTATCTCAAGCTGTTGGGAACTTAAGCGCTCTATAGTAAACTCGGTGGCACATTTAAGTGCAAGGGAATTCTAACATGAGTGAAAAATTTGTTGTTCAACTAAGCGAACAAGCAGCAGCGAGTCATTGGGGCGATAATGCGTCATTGTCTTTTAACGAGCGCGGTGCAACTGTTCATTTATCTGAGCAAGACACATTAAAAAATGTTCAAAAAGCAGGCCGTACTATTGCAAGCCAAGGCGTTAAAAATGTTGAATTAGCAGGTGATACTTGGTGTACAGAAAGCCAGTGGGCTTTTTACCAAGGCTTTGTAACACCAAAATCGTTAAACGGTGTTGAGTTTGTTGATAACGCACAATCAGATATTAAAGAACTTGCTCACTTAAAAACGTCAGCAATTTGGGCACGTGAAATGGTTAACGGTACTGCCGATGACATTTACCCAGAAAGCCTAGCTGAAAAAGCAGCTGAGTTTATTCAATCATTAGCGCCTGAACACGTAAGTTACCAAATTATTAAAGGTGATGCGTTACTAGAACAACAGTGGATTGGTATTCATGCAGTTGGTCGCGGCAGTGTTCGCCCACCAGTATTGCTTGAGCTTGATTACAACCCAACAGGCGACGAAAATGCACCAGTAAGTGCTGCGCTTGTAGGTAAAGGTATTACGTTTGACTCAGGTGGTTACTCAATTAAATCAAGCGAAGGTATGCTTGGTATGAAGTGCGACATGGGCGGCGCTGCAACAGTAACAGCAGGTTTAGCATTGGCTATTAACCGTGGTATTGAAAAACGTATTAAGCTGTTTTTATGTTGTGCTGAGAACTTAATTTCGGGTCATGCATACAAATTAGGTGACATTCTTACTTATAAAAATGGCACAACAGTTGAAATTGTAAACACGGATGCTGAAGGTCGCTTAGTACTTGCTGATGGCTTAATGGCAGCAGGAGAGACTGGCGCTCCACTTATCATTGATGCAGCAACACTAACTGGAGCAGCGCTTGTTGCTGTTGGCCAAGAGTACAATGCATTATTTGCACTTGATAAAGAACTTGCACGTGAAGTTGAAAGTTTTGCATCTCAAGAAATGGAAGCTGCTTGGCCACTTCCTCTTGAAAAATGGCATCAACAAAACTGCCCATCTCCTTATGCTGATACGGCAAATAGCCGTGCACAAAAGGGTGGCGGTTACGGCGGTGCATCGAATGCTGCAGGCTTTTTATCACGCTTTGTGCCAAACGATGGCAAAGGCTGGGTGCACATAGATTTAGCGGCTGCTTTTAACATGGGCAGTACAAGCCAATGGGCAGCGGGCGCAACAACCCAAGGTATGCGTACGGTTGCTCGTACCCTACAAGAAAAAGCATAATATTTACTAAATTATGCTTTTTACACTAAAAATAGGCACCTATGGGTGCCTATTTTTTAATTTACAGGCAAGCAATTTTATTTCATTTGCGGTAAAATCCGTTGCCAATACCTGTTTGAGTTTAATTTTTGCTTAACTCTAAGCTGCGCTCAAATCTTATATCCACCACTGGGGTTTCTAATTATGTCAGATAAGTGCTACATCACAGCTCAACAGCTGCTTGAAGATTCGTTCCGCGTAGCGGCACAAGTATACCAAGATGGCTTTCGTCCTGATTTTATTATTGGTATTTGGCGAGGTGGTGCACCGATCGGTATTGCTGTTCAAGAATATTACGATTATAAAGGCATTGAGACTGACCACATTGCAGTACGTACATCGTCTTATTACGGTATTGGTAAACAATCTAAAGAAATTAAAGTCCACGGTTTGCATTACATTGTTGAGAACGCAAATGCAGGCGACTCATTATTAATTGTTGATGATGTATTTGACTCTGGTCGTAGTATTGTTGCATTAAAAGAAAAGCTTTCAGAGCTTATGCGCTTAAACTTGCCACGTGATATTCGTATTGCATGTCCGTACTACAAGCCAAAAAACTCAAAAGTAGACACTGTTCCAGATTATTATATTCATGAGTCTGAAGAGTGGTTAGTGTTCCCGCATGAACTATCGGGTTTAACACCGGATGAAATTATTGCAGGTAAATCTGATCTTGTGAAAATTCATGACATTTTGCTAGAGAAGTAATCAGTAATTTGTATAAATAAAAAAAGGCCGTTAAGGCCTTTTTTTATTTTAAAGCTGAGCAAAGCTATCTACGTATTCACTTAGCTTTGGTATATCGACTGCTTGTAAGCCATCGTTACTTCTAAGTACCAAGCCTTTTTCGACAAGTTCTGTAACAACACGTCTGTAAGCTCGCTCAGTGGTAGCAAAACGTTCGGCTTCAGCATTTACAGTTGGGTAGGCTCTAAGTAGCGTAGGGTTGTTGTTCTCGGCCCTTAGTAAGCAATCTTTGGCTATGTTGTAGCTCAATGGTAGTAGTAGCTTATCTAAATTGATTTTTTGGTTTTCCTGAAATTTAGCCGCAATAGTTTGTGCGGTGTATAAACTCAGTTCTGGTTTTTCAAGCAGCAGAGCACGCCAATGTCTTAATTCAATAAGATTATAAGTTACATCGCTAAAGCACGTTACCGTATAAATACACGGATTATTATTTAGCGCTTCTATTTCACCAATAAGGGTGTTGTTACAATCCAATTGTCCTAACAGCAGGCGTCGTCCATTACCTACGTCGTAACTAAACGACACAGTGCCACTGCGTACAAGCACAAGCTTGCTTAAAGGCTGATCTTGATGGATCAGAACTTCTTTTTTTGATTGTTGATAGCTACTACCGGCAAAGGTTAAAAGCTGATCAACAAGGTAACTAGAAAAATGGTATTGAAACATCAATGTGCTCTTCGGACATTTGTCCTATTTATTACATCTTAATGACGTTAGCATTAAGACACTAAGAATTTACGCTAACTTGCTACTAATATTATTAGCTTTGCTAATAGTATTATTTTACCTTCATTTCCCGTGTAATGATTTAAGAATTTGCTGGTGTTTTCCGGCAAACTTTTTCAGGTTTTTAAGCAAGTTAGCTTTTTTATTTTGTTGTAACTTTGCAATACTTATAAGTGCCATAAGTTAGCAGTACATGTAATGCTAACCTAAAGGCTAGGAGAGAACAATTGAGTTGGGAATATTTAGGCTATATTGCATCAGCTTTATTGGTTGCATCGTTAACAATGACAGATGTAGTAAAACTGCGTTGGTACAACATGTTCGGTTGTATTGTATTTACTGCATACGGTGTTGCCATTGGCGCAGTACCTGTTATTTTTACCAACGGCTTATTGTCGCTTGTAAATTTATACCACATTATAAAAATATATCGCCAACCTAAAGTTGAAGACGCTAAAAGCTAAAATAAGTTATCTGCACAAATAAGTTAATGATTTCAATTAAAATCAAAACTTCAGTTTTTTGTGCATTCCGGCTTGAAGTGAATACAGATAATCTCATATCACTCTACATAACTTTTCTTTGAACCTTGCTGTAAGCTCTTACTTAAAAGATGATTACCTTAGGTTTTAATACGCCGAACGTTAGCTAAATTCTGTTCGCGGATAACAAATATATAAATAAGTGCTTCTAAAAATTCCATTAAAAAATCCGATAGCAGTAAACTGCTATCGGATTTTTTATCTGTTATACCAACCTGCTTATATATGAATCTATTTAAAGCTTCAAAGCGCTTAAATATTTATGTAGGTTGTGGTATTTACGCTTTTTCTAAATCTTCAACGTCACCTAAGCCAGCGGTTAGTTCTTCAAGTAATTGCTTTATTTCCTCAGAAGCTAAAATAAAGTCAGCATCAAGTTTTAAAGCCATATCTTCTTTAGGAATATCTGCGTTCTCTTCTTTTAGAGTTTCAGAGTAACTTAAACGCTTGATAGAGCCATCGTTTTGCAGCATAAACTTAAGGCGTTCTTGCCAATCAAGTGCCAGTTTAGTTACGCGTTTACCACTTTCTAAGTGCGATTTAACCTCATCACATGCCAGATCATGGCCTTTTAGTTTTACTTGTGCACCGCTGTCGTCAGCTTCTTCAAGCTCAGCGTCAGAGCCAATAGCAAAGCCTTCTGGTGTACTAAAGTTAGTTAACCAATCAGTTAAGAATACATCTAGGTCGTAGTTAGCAAACGCAGGTACAACTGGGAGCGTTCCTAACGATTTACGAAGTAGTGCCAGTAGCTCTTCAGCTTTATTAAAGCTGCCACTATTTACAACCACCCAGCCATTTTCTTGGTCAATAAAGGCAAATTGTAAGCTCGACTTTTTAAATGCCTGGGGTAGAAGAGTATGAAGAATGTTTTCTTTTAATTCGTCTTTTTCTTTCTTTTTAACAGGGCGGTTTTCTTCGGCTTCTATCTGATCAATTTTCTCAGCAACTAGTTCGTTGATAACAGAAGCAGGGAGTACTTTTTCTTCACGTTTTGCGCAAACTAAAATACTTTTTTGAGAAAAATGCGATAGTGTTTCGCCATGCTTTCCAAACGCTTTCGTCCAACCAAATGTTGCAAGCTCTTGACCAGTACATGGGCGAAATAAATCTTGCTCTAATGCTTTATCAAAATCTTCTTGGGTGTATGAAACGTCTTGCTTAAAGCGGTAACAAATAAGGTTACTAAACCACATAGGGGAATTGATCCATTTGAAAAATTTGTCCAATCATAGCAATAAAAACAGCATCTCGAAATGACTGATTTGTTACTAGGGCGTGTTGAACTTTATGGATTGAAATTTGTTCAATCCAAGGAAGATTAAATCGCGGCGCGAGGTTTGTAACCTAGTGGGCTAAGTAACTGCTCCTGCGTTACCCTACTGGCTTACACCCATGTAAGAATAAGTAAAAACCGAGCAAAGCTTCCGGGTCCTGCTCACGCCCCTTACCTACATCCATGTAGGCAACAAAGAGTTAATCGTCCCTAGATCGAGCTCAAAGGGCAGCGCATGTTTGGTATTTATGCTGCGTTATCGCCTATTTATGGGGGATAACCACACTACATAGGCTCTGCCTTGCCTAAAAACCAAACATATTGCTGCAAATTCAACCACCAAAGATCAACACGCCCTAATAATTTAATACATATACTTTTTTATTCATATTTATCAAAAATAGGCATTGGCTTAGCCATGTTCTTTGGAAATTGAATATAGTAACGCAGACCTTTACCAGGTTCACTCGTTGCATCAATAGATCCACTAAGAGTTTGTTTAACTAAATTAAACATTATATGGGTACCTAATCCGCTTCCGCCCTCATCGCGTTTAGTCGTAAAGAATGGGTCAAACAATTTTTTCAATTGCTCACTGGTAACTCCGTTACCGTCATCTTTGTAATCAATCGTTAAGTTAGTGTTATCTGCGCTTATTTTGATATCCATCACACCGTTGCTTTTACCTTCAAAGCCATGAATGAGTGAATTCATAATTAAGTTAGTAAAAATTTGGCTGATGGCGCCTGCCGGTAAATTTAAAACTAAATCATCAGGGCATTCTAATTTTATTGTATGGGATGTCTTTTTTAGTTTTGGATGCAGTGAGCGTATTACTTCGTTAGTGTAATCTTTAAAGTTAATAGTTCTTACAGCTTCACTGGCCTGATCGACCGCTATTTGCTTAAAGCTAGCAATAAGCTCTGAGGCTCTATCTAAGTTAGTGGTTAACAAGCTTGTACTTTGTTTTGCTTCGTTAATAAATTCTTCTAGTGCTTTTGGTGAAAGTGTTTTTTCACTATAAGCACTTTCGAGTTTATTTAAGCGTTCTTGCAAAAACGATATTGCCGTTACACCTATACCAATAGGGGTGTTAATATCATGCGTAATACCCGCCACGAGCCCGCCTAGTGCGGCCATCTTCTCTGTGCCTAATAAACGTTCCTGTGCAAGGCTTAATTCCTCTATATAACGCTGAGATTCAGTTTGTTTTGTAATTAGCTCTTGCTCTGTGCTGCGGCGTAAGTCTATTTCTTCAGTGAGCACAATTTTTTGCTTCTCAAGTTCGTATTTTTGCTGTTGTAATTCCATCATTGCTTGGCTTAAGTTTGATGTTTTACGGGCTACGTCTTGCTCAAGTTGTATGTTGTGATGATCGAGCTTTTCGTTACTAATAATAAGTTCTTTTTGGGTGTGCTCAAGCTCTTTTCTGTACTGAACCACTTTATCTATTAGTTTGTTAAACGACTGCTCCATTACTTTTAGTTCGTTATGCTCCTCTGTTTCTATTTCTATGTGTTGCCCTTCTAGCTCATCTAATTCTAGGTTTTCTAGTTGCTCAGTAAGCTCAGCTAAGGGATCTGTAAGAAGCTTTCTAAATGCCATTAAAAATAAAATGATTAAAAAGGTAGTTTTAATCATCGCATTACCAATCAAAAAGTAGATTGATACCATAATTCGGCTTAAAACAACTTCTCGGCTAGAGAACAAGGTAACGTCGCCCACTTGGGTAGCACGGCCAGAAAATTCAAAAATAAGTGGAAAGGTGTAACCAAACAGACCGGATTTCGCGTCTTCTAAAATAGCTTCTTCTTGTACTAACTGTTGGTTATATAGCTTATGTATGTCGAGCGAGCGCCCTAACTGTGAAATAATTTCGCCGCTGTCGTCTCGAACAATAATCCCTTCAATCATGGGAATGGCGAGTAAACCTTCTGCTGTTGTAATTGTTTGCTTGGTATTAAGCTCCCAAATTGCACGTGTTAAGCTACGACTAAAGGTTTTTTGTAATGTACTTAATTCATCACGTATATAGTCTTTAGTATTGAGATATTCAGCAAGCACCTGTCCGCAAGTCACTACGAAGGTAAGCAAAAAATAAACGGATAAAACGCTTGTTAGCAGCTTCTTAGAAAGGCTTTTTTGTAACATGAGTGACTTGTTCATCCTTTGTTATTTTTGTAACGTTACTATTGTAATTTAAAAGTTAGTCAATAAACCTCTAAAAATAAATAAAAAAGTTAAAATTTGATAAGATAAATCTAATTAAGTAGGTATGTAGTATTAATGTAATTAAACTCAGCTATGAATTAGTAAATTTGTTAGACGTTAAGTTTTGTAAGTTTGATTAGAATTTAGTTTCGTTAATCATATTTAAATGAGTTAATTCTATATTTATCATTACATTGAATTATTAATGCGCTAAGTATTTAGATGCGTGTTAAAGTGTCCTGTGTGCAAAGAAAGATGGTCTTTTAATAACTTTGATGGTTGTGTAGTAGTAAACATGATGAAATTTTCTGTATTAGTCTGTGATGATTCTGCTGTTGCTCGTAAACAAGTCGTGCGGTGTTTAAATGAGTGTATAGACGCAGATATACAACAAGCTATAAATGGAGCAAACGCCCTCGATCTTTTAAGAGCACAAAACTTTGATTTACTGTGCCTAGACCTCACCATGCCAGAGGTTGATGGTATACAAGTACTTGAAACTATAAAAACAGAAAAAATAGAGTGCTTTGTGTTGGTTATTTCTGCTGATATACAGGAAAAAATGAAGCAACGAGTCGCCCAACTTGGCGCAATTGATTTTATTGATAAACCTATTAATAAATCAAGCTTGAATGAAATATTGCATAAATTTGGCATTCATTAGGTTTTTTCATGTTAAAAAAGGCTGTTTTATCTTTTGATTTAGGGTTGACAGCATAGCCTTTGTTAAGGCAGTCTTAACATATGAAAACAATTAATCGCGTACTGACCATTATTATTACAACCATCATTCTTACTGGATAGTGGCATAGGTCGGTGCAACAAATTTAAAGGCCTGTGTTCACTTAGAACACAGGCCTTTTTTCGTTTTATGGGATGAGGAACATAAACAATGCGAGTTTTAAAATTTGGTGGGTCTTCACTTGCCGATTATGCATGCTTACAACAGGTAGCTCAGTTAGTTAAAGCACAGTTAAAAGATGAAATGTTATTGGTGCTTTCTGCTCCAGGTGGAATGACCGATTCGCTAGTTGCACTTGCAAGTGCTGCAGAGCAAGGCTTAGATTTTTCGCAGCAATGGCAAGCATTAGCGAGTCGTTGTGAAGGCTTAAAAGCTGACGTTGAAAAAAGTGGCGTAGTAGTTACAAGCTGGCCAGACCTAGGCGAGCTTAAAAATAAATTAGATGGCGTGTCGCTTATACAGTGTTGCCCTGATCAAGTTCGCGCATTTGTAATTAGCTTTGGAGAGCGCGTTAGCGTTTCTTTAATGCAGGCTTTATTGAGCTCACAAGATGCAAGGTACTTAGAAGCAACAAGCTGTATTGCTTCAACTGGTGGCTACATTGATGCAGAAGCTGATTTAGTGGCAAGTAAAGCTCGCTTTCAAGCTGTGCTTAAAGAAAACCCTGCAACTATTTATATTATGCCTGGTTTTACGGCGAGTAATGATAAAGGTGAGCTTACGACGCTTGGCCGTAATGGTTCAGATTACTCAGCAGCTATTGCTGCGGCATGTTTAGAAGCTGAGATTTGCCAAATTTGGACTGACGTTGATGGCGTATATAGCGCTGATCCTCGCTATATTAAAAAAGCCACTAAAGTAGATTTTTTATCTTATAAAGAGGCGATGGAGCTTTCTTACTTTGGTGCAAAAGTACTTCACCCAAAAACAATTTTACCGTGTGCTAAAGCAGGCGTGCCATGTGAAATTAAAAATACGCATAACCCAGACGCACAAGGCTCATTAATTGGTAACGATTATTCATCTGATGAGCCCGTAAAAGCGCTTTCTAGCTTACAAGACCTTGCAATGTTAACTGTTTCAGGCCCAGGCATGAAAGGTAAAGTAGGCATGGCATCTAAGGTATTTAACGCGCTTGCTCACGATAACGTATCAATTGTATTGATCACGCAATCATCATGTGAATTTAGTATTAGTTTTTGTGTGCACGAAACAGACCTAGCACTTGCACTCGATGCGCTACAAACTGCATTTGAGCTTGAATTACAAGCAGGGCTTATTGAGCCTGTACAAGTACAACGTAATTTAGCCATTGTTACTTTAGTGGGCGACAACATGCGCGCACACCGAGGCTTAGCGGCTAAGTTTTTTGCATCGCTTGCACAAGCGCAAGTAAATATTGTGGCAATTGCACAGGATTCTACAGAAAGTGCTATTTCTGCGGTAATTGATGGTGAGTTATGTAATGACGCTGTAAAAATATGCCATGAAAACTTTTTCACGCATGTGCCGTCAATTGATGTGTTTTTACTAGGTTGTGGCTTAGTAGGGCAAGAGCTTATTAATCAGCTTGAACGTCAGCAAGCTTGGCTTGAAAAGCGTAATATTAAACTTAACTTGTATGGTGTTGCTAACTCTCGTCAATTACACCTTGATAACGAAGGCATCGCTTTTAGTGATTGGCAGCAAAAATTGGCCTCATCTGAGCAAGCATTTGATTTAAAATTAGTAGAGCAATTTGTTAAGCAAAACCACTTAGTGAATCCGGTATTAGTAGATTGTACATCTTCAGATGCACTTGCTGCGCAGTATGTAGACTTTTTAAATGCAGGTTTTCATGTGGTTGCAGCTAATAAAAAAGCGACAACAAGCTCATACACGTATTACCAAGATTTAATAGCTGCTACGCAAAAGAATAATCGTAAATTTTTATACGAAACTAACGTTGGTGCAGGTTTACCAGTAATCGATAACTTGCAGTCATTATTTGGTGCCGGTGATGAGTTACTAGAGTTTAGCGGTATTTTATCAGGCTCACTTTCGTATATGTTTGGTGCACTTCAAGATGGTTTATCACTTTCTGAGGCAACTATTAAAGCTAAAGAAAGCGGTTTTACTGAGCCAGATCCTCGTGATGATTTATCGGGTACCGATGTAGCACGTAAGTTACTGATCATTGCTCGCGAAGCCGGTATGAAGTTGGAGCTAAGCGATATTGAAGTTGAGTCAGTATTACCACAAGGTTTTGCACAAGGTGATAGCGTTGATGAGTTTATGGCAAAACTACCAAGCCTAGATGCTGATTTTAATGACCGCATTCAAAGTGCTGCGAGCGAAGGAAAGGTACTTCGTTATGTAGGTACAATTAAAGAAGGTCACTGTAAAGTAGGTATTGAGGCTGTTGATGAAAAACATGCGCTTAATGTAATTCGCGATGGCGAAAACGCGCTTGCTATTTTAAGCCAATACTACCAGCCACGTCCGTTTGTAATTCGTGGTTATGGTGCCGGCTCTGAAGTAACAGCAGCGGGTGTATTTGCTGATATTTTAAAAACACTATCGCGCTAGGAGCTCGTTATGATTGAAGTATATGCTCCGGCGTCTATTGGTAATTTTGCAGTGGGTTTTGATGCACTTGGCGCAGCGCTTGCGCCAATTGATGGTAGTTTATTAGGCGATGTAGCCGTTGTAAGTGCAGCACCAAGTGACGAATTTATTTGCACTGGCGACTACGCTCACAAGTTACCAAGTGATGCGAATGAAAACTTAGCGTACCAGTGTTTAGTACATTTTAGAGCGCATGTTGCGCCTGATATGCCAAGCGTAAAGCTCGAGCTTAAAAAGAATTTACCAATTGGATCTGGACTTGGTTCTAGTGCATGCTCGGTCGTGGCTACCTTTGCTGCCCTTGATAAGTTTGCACAAACTAACTTAAGTCAGGTTGAGCTTATTGAGCTTATGGCTGACTTTGAAGCTATAGTGAGCGGTGGTCGTCATTACGACAACATCACGCCATGCTATTTAGGTGGTTTGCAATTAACAGGTGATTTAGTCCCTGATAAATCGATTGCACTGCCTGTTGATGAAAATTGGTACTACGTTGCTGCGTTCCCTGGTTTTTCACTCAACACTGCAAAAGCGCGCTCGGTTTTACCAAAAGAGTTGAGCATGCATGCAAGTGTTGAGTTTGCACAGCGTTTATCGGCATTTAGTAGCTTACTGTTGACTAATCGTTTTGACGATGCACTGAGCATAATGAAAGATGAAATAGCAGAACCTTACCGCGCACCGCTTATTAAAGGTTTTAGTGAAGCCAAAGCAAGCTTACCAGCGTTGGGCGCTGAAATAGTGAGTATTTCGGGCGCAGGACCTACCTTGTTTAGTGTATGTAAAACACTTGAAGCTGCACAGCAATGCGCGCAGTGGTTAGAGGCAAATTACATTAACGAGCAAGGCTTTTGCCACATTTGTAAATTAGATAACGACGGCACGCGTCAATTAACAGTTTTATAGGATAGGTAGTCATGCAATTACATAATTTAAAAGATAGCTCACAAAAAGTGTCGTTCGTTGAAGCCGTAAAAACAGGTTTGGGTCGTAATCAAGGTGTGTTTTTCCCTGAATCCCTTGCCCCACTGTCCGATGTTGATGCTTTGCTTGATATGGACTTTGTTACACGCAGTGGCAAAATATTATCTCACCTAATTGGTGATGAGCTGCCTAGCGACACTGTGGCACAAATGGTTAAAAATGCATTTAACTTTCCAGTTAAGCTGGTGGAAGTTGAAGAGAATACATACTGCTTAGAGTTGTTTCATGGTCCTACGCTTGCGTTTAAAGACTTTGGTGGTCGCTTTATGGCTGAGTGTTTAGCGCAATTTAATAAAGATGAAAAAGTAACTATTTTAACCGCAACATCGGGCGATACTGGTGCAGCCGTTGCACATGCTTTTTATAACAAGCCGAATATCGATGTTGTCATCTTATATCCTAAAGGCAAAATTTCACTCGCTCAGCAAAAGCTATTTACTACGTTAGGTAACAATATTCATTGTTACGCAGTTGATGGCAGTTTTGATGATTGCCAAGAGTTGGTTAAAAATGCCTTTTTAGATGAAGAAGTTAAATCAACACTTGGGCTTAATTCTGCTAATTCAATTAATATTAGCCGTTTAGTTGCTCAGGTTTGTTATTACTTTGAGGCCATTGCACAACTACCAAAAGAAAAACGCGCAACAGCGCATATATCAGTGCCAAGTGGCAACTTTGGTAATGTATGTGCTGCAATGATTGGTGCGGTTATTGGCTTACCTGTAGGTAAATTAAGTGCAACAACCAACCAAAATGATACTGTGCCGCGCTTTATGCTTGATAAAACCTGGACGCCAAACGCAACACTTGAGTCGCTTTCAAATGCAATGGATGTAAGTAAGCCAAACAACTGGCCGCGTGTGCAAACAATGTTAGATAATAACTGGTTTAGCTACGATAACTTTTATTCAACTAGCGTAAACGAGGAAGACACGCAATCGGTGATGAAAAAAATTCAACAAACGGGTTATGTTGCAGAGCCTCACACTGCTATTGCGTACCAAGGTCTTGTTGAAAATCGAGCGCCAGGGGCCGCGGGTATCTTTTTAGCCACAGCTCACCCTGCTAAGTTTAAAGAAAGCGTAGAGGGTATTTTAAATATTGAATTAGGTATGCCAAAACCACTTAGCGACGCACTAGCAAAACCATGCCTAGCAAGCGATATAAAGGCCGATTACGACGCATTACGTACAGAAATACTTGCTAAACTTGGCTAAGTTAATTAGTTCAAAAAGGCGGTTAAGCCGCCTTTTTTTATAACTTTAGGCTTTTAAATCTAGTGAGTTGCATTTACTAATTAAATGTAGGAAATAGCATTCATTTAAAATCGTTATGGTTTTATAAGAAAATATCATCTTAAAAAGTCTGTGAAATAGTTTCAATCCCTGTTTAAATATCCTCAACTTAAGAGCGTAGGCAAAGAGTCGTTTAAAGCGTACAATAAAGCCTCTAAAAAACACCATACACGTTGCCCTAGGAGACCCCAATGTTAGAACGTAGCATGAATATTTCGGATTTTGATCCAGAGTTATTTGACGCGATAAACAAAGAAACTGCTCGCCAAGAAGAGCACATTGAACTAATCGCTTCAGAAAACTACTGTAGCCCACGTGTACTAGAAGCGCAGGGTTCACAGCTTACAAATAAATACGCAGAAGGTTACCCTGGCAAACGTTATTATGGCGGTTGTGAGCACGTTGATGTTGTTGAGCAATTAGCAATTGACCGTGCTAACGAGTTATTTGGTTCTGACTACGCAAACGTACAACCACATGCTGGTTCGCAAGCTAATGCAGCTGTTTTTCTAGCGCTATTAGAAGCAGGCGATACTGTACTTGGTATGAGCTTAGCTCATGGTGGTCACTTAACTCACGGATCACACGTAAGCTTCTCTGGTAAGCTTTACAATGCAATTCAATACGGACTAGATGAAACAACGGGCGAAATTGATTACGCACAGGTTGAAGCACTAGCACTTGAGCATAAACCAAAAATGATTATTGGTGGTTTCTCAGCGTACTCAGGTATTGTTGATTGGGCTAAGTTCCGTGAAATTGCTGACAAAGTAGGTGCTTACCTGTTTGTTGATATGGCTCACGTTGCAGGTTTAATTGCGGCAGGCGTTTACCCAAGCCCAGTTCCTCATGCACATGTTGTAACTACAACTACGCATAAAACACTTGCTGGTCCTCGTGGTGGTTTAATTATCTCTGCATGTGGCGATGAAGCAATCTATAAAAAGCTTAACAGCGCAGTTTTCCCTGGTGGCCAAGGTGGTCCTTTATGTCATGTTATTGCAGCAAAAGCAGTGGCATTTAAAGAAGCGCTTCAACCAGAATTTAAAGTATACCAAACACAAGTTGTTAAAAACGCAAAAGCAATGGTTGCTGTAATGCAAGAGCGCGGCTACAAAATCGTATCTGACAAAACTGAAAACCACTTATTCCTACTCGATTTAATCGATAAAGATATTACTGGTAAAGATGCAGACGCAGCCCTTGGTAACGCTAACATCACAGTTAATAAAAACTCAGTGCCAAACGATCCACGTTCTCCGTTTGTAACATCTGGTTTGCGTATTGGTTCTCCTGCAATCACTCGTCGTGGTTTTAAAGAAGAAGAATCAAAAGAGCTTGCTGGCTGGATTTGTGACGTACTAGATAACATCACTGATGAATCTGTACAGGCGCAAGTTAAAGAAAAAGTAAAAGCAATTTGTGCAAAATTACCTGTTTACGCTTAATTGCATAAGCAGCAGTAATTTAGATCACATAGGCTAGGGGCCTGTTTATCTTTCGAGGTTTAATTTGCAGTAGTATGTTTGGTTTTTAGGCAAGGCAGAGTCTATGTAGTGTGGTTACTCCACACAAATAGGCGATAACGCAGCATAAATGCCAAACATGCACTGCCCTCGGGTTCGTCCTAGGGGCGATTTACTCTTTGTTGCCTACATGGATGTAGGTAAGGGGCGTGAGCAGGACGCGGAAGCTTTGCTCGGTTTTTACTTAGCCCACTAGGTTACAAACCTCGCGCCGCGATTAAATCACCCATAGATAGAACAAATTTAATCCTGAAAGGTCAACAGGCCCTATTTTTTTGCTAAGATAAAAGACCGCTATTTAGCGGTCTTTTTTGTTTTAAAACGGAAGTACCGAGCTATGCATTGTCCATTTTGTACCGCAAAAGATACTAAAGTTATTGACTCACGCCTTGTTGGTGGAGGCCATCAAGTTCGCAGGCGCCGTGAGTGCAACGACTGCCATGAGCGCTTTACTACATTTGAAGGCGCTGAACTGGTTATGCCTCGTGTTATTAAACAAGACGGCAGCCGCGAACCATTTAACGAAGATAAATTATTAAATGGCTTAAATCGCGCACTCGAAAAACGCCCAGTGAGCACAGAGCAAGTAGACGAAGTAGTGAATATAATAAAATCGCAGTTGCGTGCTACAGGCGAGCGAGAAATTTCAAGCCATTTGGTTGGTGAATGCATTATGGAAGCCCTCAAAAAGCTCGATAAAGTAGCGTATGTAAGATTTGCCTCTGTTTATCGCTCGTTTGAAGATATACGCGAATTTGGCGAAGAAATTGCCCGCTTAGGGGAGTAACAATGCAAAGCCAAGTTCCTTTTACTGAACATGATGAAATGTATATGGCACGCGCCATAGAACTTGCCAAAAAAGGCCGGTTTACTACCACACCTAACCCTAATGTTGGCTGTGTTTTAGTTAAAAATAATCAAATAATTGGTGAGGGTTTTCATCAATTAGCAGGTCAAGGCCATGCAGAAGTAAATGCACTGGCTGTCGCTGGAAAAAATGCACAAGGTGCAACGGCTTATGTAACGCTTGAACCGTGTAGTCATTATGGCCGTACGCCACCGTGCGCCGAAGGCTTAAAAGCTGCCGGTGTGGTAAAAGTAATTGCTGCTATGGTTGATACAAATCCACAAGTTGCTGGCAAAGGCCTTAAAATACTGAGCGACGCGGGTATTGACGTTGCTTACGGGTTACTCGAATCACAAGCTCGCGCACTTAACGTTGGCTTTTTTAAGCGTATGGAACAAGGCTTACCTTATGTGATTTGCAAAATGGCAGCGAGTATTGATGGTAAAACGGCGCTTAAAAATGGGCAAAGTAAGTGGATCACAAGTCCTGCTGCTCGACAAGACGTACAATTATACCGAGCGAAAAGCTGCGCTATTTTAACCGGTGCCGATACAGTGCTAGTAGACGATGCTAGACTTAATGTGCGACTAAGTGAGCTGCCTTGCACACTGCCTACTGATTTGCCGCTTCGCCAGCCCGTGCGTGTTATAATTGACTCTCAAAACCGTTTAACACCTGACCTTGCTTTATTTGAAATCCAAAGTGATGTAATAATATTTACGACTAAGGTTGATAAATCATTGCAATGGCCGCATTTTGTAAAGCATATTGAAGTCAGTGAAAGTAACGGTAAAGTTGATTTACAAGCCGTTTTAGAAAAACTTGGGCAACTGCAGTTTAATAATGTTTGGCTTGAAGCTGGCGCAACACTTGCTGGTAAAATGACAGAGCTTAATTTAGTTGACGAGTTTGTTTTTTATTTAGCGCCTAAACTAATGGGCCATGATGCAAAAAGTTTAGTTAATTTTCCTGAATTGACGAGTATGCAAAACACCGTTGATTTAACATTTAATGAATGTGCGCGCATTGGTGACGATTTACGTATCACCGCGTCAAAACTCATTAAAATCACTTAATAAAAAGAGTAGTGCTATGTTTACTGGGATAATAGAAGCCACAGGCAAAATTGCTTTATTACAAAAAAAACAAGGCGACTTAGCCATTCGTATCCAAAGTACTGATCTTGATATGACAGACGTAAAGTTAGGTGACAGCATTGCAACTAATGGTGTTTGCTTAACTGTAGTTGATAAACATATTGATGGTTTTAGTGCGGATTTATCTAATGAGACGATTAGTTTGACCGGTTTTGCTCACTATGCTTTAGGACAAACGGTGAATCTTGAAAAAGCCATGCAACCTGTTTCTCGTTTAGGCGGTCATTTAGTGTCTGGCCATGTTGATGGTATCGCAACAATTACAAGTATTACAGCAAACGCCAGAGCAACAGAATATTGGCTTACAACTGACGAAAATTTAATGAAATACATTCCTTACAAAGGTTCGGTATGTATTGATGGTATAAGCCTGACAGTAAACGCTGTAGAGGGTAATAAATTCAAATTAACAATTGTCCCACACACGAGTGAGCAAACCACAATTGCTCATTTTAAAGTAGGTACCCAAGTTAATTTAGAAGTCGATCAAATTGCACGTTATTTAGAGCGCCTTATAAAGGGTGCAGAGCAACCAACGGGCTCTGATATTTCGATGAGCTTACTCGCTAAAGCGGGTTTTATTAAATAACGAAACTGACAACTTACACGAGCAAATTTATGAATTTACACAGTGCGCAAGAAATCATCGACGATATTAAAGCCGGTAAAATGGTTATTTTAATGGATGATGAAGATAGAGAAAATGAAGGCGATTTAATAATAGCAGCTGAGCATATTAGCGCAGAAGCGATTAATTTCATGGCTACCCATGGCCGTGGTTTAATTTGTTTAACCATGACGCAAGAGCGTTGCGAGCAACTTGATTTACCGTTAATGGTTAAAAACAATGGTGCAGCATTTTCGACTAACTTTACAATGTCGATAGAAGCATCAAAAGGTGTTACAACCGGTATTTCAGCAGCAGATAGAGCGCGTACAGTGCAAGCGGCTATAGCTAAAGGCGCAGTCCCAAGTGATATTGTTCAGCCTGGACATATTTTTCCTATTATGGCGCAACCTGGTGGCGTATTAACTCGCGCAGGACACACTGAAGCTGGCTGTGATTTAGCGCGTTTAGCTGGACTTGAAGCATCATCTGTTATTGTTGAAATACTTAATGCTGACGGCACTATGGCACGTCGCCCTGATTTAGAAGTTTTTGCGAAAGAGCACGATATTAAAATTGGCACCATTGCTGATTTAATCGAATACCGCAACTTAAACGAAACAACAATTGAGCAAGTAGCAAAATGTAAGTTACCAACTGTTCATGGTGAATTTGATTTAGTTACTTACAAAGACACAATTGACGGCCAATTACATTACGTATTGCTCAAAGGCGATATAAAAGATCAAGAGCCGACAAATGTACGTGTACATTTGCAAAGTACCTTTAACGATATTCTACTTTCAGACAGAAGTGCTGACCGTAGCTGGGGCCTTTCTGAAGCAATGGCTTATATCGCTAAAAATGAAGGTGCTTTAGTTATTTTAGGTAAGCAAGAAAGCACTGAAGAGTTAGAGGCAACTGTGAAAGCATTTGCAGCAGCTGATGCTGGCGAAAGCGTTACGCCACGTAAATTCAAAGGTACATCTCGTACTGTTGGCGTAGGTTCGCAAATACTTGCCGATCTTGGAATTAAACAAATGCGATTAATGAGTCGCCCTAAAAAGTACCATGCACTTTCGGGCTTTCATTTAGAAGTTGTTGATTACGTTGAGCCACAATAAGCATCACGCTTAAACTAGGCTATTATTTTATTTTTATGGTATGATGCGCAGCAATTTTTGCGCAATCGCAACCGCTTGAACTTATTTTTAGGGTTATCAAATGAAAATTATTGAAGGTAATAAGTACGCTCCAGGCAAAAAATTTGCCATTGTCATTTCTCGTTTTAATGACTTTATTGGTAGCAGTCTCCTTGCAGGTGCTGTTGATGAGCTAAAACGCACAGGTGGCGTATCAGATGACGACATTACCGTTATTTATGTGCCAGGCGCGGTAGAATTACCTTTAGCGGCTAAACGCGTTGCGGCAAAAAAAGAGTATGATGCAATCATCGCATTAGGCGTAGTGATCAGAGGTGGTACACCACACTTTGACCTAGTTGCTGGCGAATCAAACAAAGGTCTTGCGCAAGTATCACTTGAGTATGATATCCCGGTTGCATTTGGCGTATTAACCACAGAAAGCATTGAACAAGCAATTGAGCGTGCTGGCACCAAAATGGGCAATAAAGGCGGCGAAGCTGCTTTAGGCGCGCTTGAAATGGTTAATGTGTTAGATAAAATTTAAGTTTAAGGAATTTTTGTGAAACCAGCAGCAAGACGTAAAGCACGTATCTTAGCACTCCAAGCCGTTTATTCTTGGCAAATAAGTGGCAATTTAATTGCCGATATCGAACAACAAATGTTGATCGAAACAGACGTTACTAAAATTGATGTTGAATACTTTAAAGATCTAGCGACGGGTGTTGCTGTAAATTACAAGCAACTAGACGAAGCTGTATCACCACATTTAACACGTCCGTTTGATGACTTAGATATGGTTGAGCGTGCAATTTTACGTTTGAGCAGCTATGAGCTTAAGTTCCGTGAAGACGTACCTTATAAAGTTGCTATTAACGAAGGTATTGAGCTGGCCAAAATTTTTGGCGCTGAAGACAGCCATAAATTTGTAAACGGTGTACTTGATAAAGCTGTTAAGCATTTACGCAAGTAAGTAAACCGTTAAAGAGGGGAGCCGGCATAGGCCGGCTTTTTTGTGTATGAAGGAATTTGAATTAATTAACCGCTACTTTAAAGGTCGCGGTATCACCCGTCGTGATGTAAACCTAGGTATAGGGGATGATTGCGCTTTAGTAACCGTTCCACAAAACTGCCAACTTGCCGTTACAACAGACACTCTTGTTGCTGGCGTACACTTTTTTGATGATATTTCCCCTCGTGCATTAGGTCACAGAGCGCTTGCTGTTAATTTAAGTGATTTAGCGGCCATGGGCGCTGAGCCGACTTGGGTTTCAGTTGCGTTAACTTTGCCAAGTATTGACCCACAGTGGATTGAAGAGTTTACTGATGGCATGCATGAAATTGCTGAATATTTTAATGTGCAGATTATAGGAGGCGATACAACTCAGGGCCCACTAACCATCACTATTTGTGCGAAAGGGACTGTACCCGAAGGTACTGCACTTCGTCGTAGTGGCGCAAAAGTGGGTGATTGGATTTATGTTACGGGTCCGCTAGGTGACGCTGGACTTGCAATTGAGTCTCGCAAACAAGGTATAAGTATTGAGCCAGAGCATTTAAAGTACGTAAATAAACGCTTTGACTTTCCAACCCCACGTGTTGCTGCAGGGCAGGTATTACGAGGCCTTGCATCATCGGCTATCGATGTGTCGGACGGCTTAATAGCTGATTTAAGTCATATACTCGATATGTCACAAGTAAGTGCAGTGGTGAATATTGAAAGTATTCCAACTTCAGATGCGATGCAAGCAAGCCTTGATTTTAATCAGCAGCTGCCATTTATTCTCAGTTACGGTGATGATTACGAATTAATTTTTACGGTCCCTGATAGCAATAAAAGTATGTTAGAAATAAAGCTACGCCAGTATGGTGTAGATGCAACATGCATTGGCCAAGTTAAAAGTGGCGATGGCCAAATTGAGCTTTTACACAACGGTGAAAAGTTTGATTTTGAACCGCAGGGTTTTGAGCACTTTGCAAAGGAGCTGGTTTGAACAATAACCGCAAGTTTAATTTAAAGCGTCCACATCAGTTTTTTGGTCTGGGCTTTGGGACTGGGCTTGCCCCTAAAGCGCCCGGTACATTTGGTACGTTTGCTGCCTTGCCATTCATTTTTATGACCATGTATTATCCGTTATGGCTGCAAATTGTATTTGCCGTTGTGATCAGTATATTTGGTATATGGGCGTGCGGTAAAACGGCTGATGATTTAGGCGTGCACGATCATCCTGCTATTGTATGGGATGAAGTGGCGGGTTATTACATCACTATGATTGGCGCAGCACTTAGCTGGCAAACATTACTCGTAGGTTTTTTGTTATTTCGCTTTTTTGATATAGCAAAACCCGGCCCAATCCGTATGCTAGACAAACGAGTACATGGCGGTTTAGGTATAATGGCCGACGATATACTTGCGGGTATTTTTTCGCTTATATGTTTACAAGCGTTAATAAAAGTGGGTTTACTGCCCTTTTAATTTTTATATTTGATTTGTTTAACTAGGTGGCAGCAATATGATGCGATTTTTACTGGTTTGTGTACTTATGTTGTGCGCGACGCCAAGTTGGGCTTCAATTACTGATTACGTAGTTAAGCAATGGAATATAAAAGATGGCCTACCGTCGCAATCACTTAAAAGTGTTGTGCAAGATCAGCAAGGCTATATGTGGCTTGGTACGCAATTTGGTTTAAGCCGTTTTGATGGTACAACATTTACAAATTATAACACGCAAAATAGTCCATTCTTGCCTAGTAATGGTGTTAATAAGCTTTTAGTCGATTCTAGTGGTTTGCTATGGGTAGGCACTAAAAGTGGCTTGGTAGTTATTAACCCAGCCACATTTGCAGCACAAGAATTTAATATTAAAGGTCCAGTAAGGGATATTCTTGAGGACTCTAAAGGTAGCATATGGATTGCGGCCAACGGCTTATACTATGTAGATAGAGGGCAAGTTGATTTACGCACTGAAGTAAATGGTCCTCTACCTATTGTTAATGCTACTGTGATCACACAAATAGTTGGCTCTGTTAGCCAAATGGCACTCTCTCCTGAAGGCATTTGGCTGGTTAATGATCGTCATTTATTACGCCTTACAAAAAACTCATCAGATTTTTCTAAACTACGTTTAGAGCTTACCGCAAAAATATCTTTACCAGAGCGCTTAGCGCAAACCATAGTGCACGATTTATCATTTTTAAATGGTAATTTGTATATAGCTTCTGAGCTAGGTGCATACTTTTTAGATTTAGATGACGAGCTAAGACCTTTTCCTCTACCTAATGCAAATAACTCAGCCGTTTATAAGTTTATGAGTGATACCGATGGTGGCTTGTGGGTTTCGACCTATGGACGCTTATTATTCAGAGATAAAACCGGTGAGTGGCAATGGGTAGAGCCTAGCCAACTCGATCAAAGTATATGGTTTGCTGATATTTTTAGAGATGATAAAAATAACGTTTGGTTAGCAAGCTTTAGTGAAGGCTTGTGGCTTGCTCATGAAGGGCGAGTCGAAAGGCATTCAGCAGTTTCAAATATGACCGAATCTGTTATGGCTATTAGCCAAGCACCCGATGGTAAACTGTGGGTTGCGAATAAAAGCGGCATTGGTTATTTCGATTTAGATAAAAGTTTTATTAATTTAGTCCCAAGTAGTAAATATGGATACGCATCAGTACACGATCTACAATTTGATGGTGAGCGATTATATATAGCCACAGGGCGCGGCTTATTTGTTTTTGAAAACAAGACACTTTACACCGTCCCTGGTCGAGCACTTCGCGATAATCCGGTATTTGCAATAAGTCGCTCTAGTAAAGGCGGCTTTTGGATTGGTACCGGACGCGGTTTATATCGATTAAATTATGCTGGTTTAACGCCTTTTGCCTATAACGCTTTTTTAGGTAGTAAGTTTATTACCTACGTATTAGATAAAACAAACTTTGGTGTGATTGGTACTAGTAAGGGCGCATATTACTTTACAGACCGTGGCATTGAAAAAATTGGCGACCAAACAACACTTGAAAGCGCATACGTAACTAGCGTGCTACATATAGATGGCGTGGGTATTTTAATAGGCTCTCTTAACGATGGGCTTTTTTACAGAAGTACGCAAGGGCAATGGCGTCAGCTCGATGCAGCTAATGGTCTACCGTATGGTTCTATATTTAGCCTAGAATATGATGAAAAGTTAAAGCATGTTTGGGTAAGCACCATGAAAGGTGTTTACAGAATGCCTGTAGAGCAATTTAAAACAGAAATAAAAAGCTTAAAAGTTGAAGAAGTAATTTCATCTTTTGACCGTCAACTTGATGGTAAAGCGAATCAATGTTGTAGTGGACTTGGGCATGATGCGGTAGCAGACACCGGAAATTCTATTTGGTACCCAAGCTTACAAGGTGTTGTTGAAATACCTAAAAATGTAGAGCTATTTGGTGTGCTTGCATTAAAGCCAACAATAGAGACAATAACAACGCCACTTCGTCATTTAACTACCGCTGCGCTTGGTAAAAAACCATCATTAGAAACAGACGAGCGTGATATAACGCTAACTTACACAGCTATTGATTACTATGCACCAAACAGCATTGAATTTAGATATAAACTAAGTGGCTTAGATAGTGACTGGCGCTATGCAAATACGCGACGTGAAGCTATTTATACTAACTTGCCTCCTGGCTCGTTTTTGTTTCAATTAGAAGCTAAGCGCCAAGGTGAAGACTGGGCTAAAGCGCAAGATGTAGAATACGGTTTTGTAGTGCCTGAGCGCTTTGACGAAACAATTTACTTTAGGCTTTTAATTACCAGTGGTTTTATTTTGCTTTTTTATCTCATTTTTTGGGTGTTTAGAGCACAAGAGCGCAGAAAACAAGAAGCATTAGAGGGCTTAATCACTGAGCGTACCTTAGAGCTTCGCCAAGCTAATGATAAATTAGGCCAAGTGAATTCACAGCTTAAATTAGTGAGTCACTCAGATGAGCTAACAGGGCTACGTAGTCGCCGCTTTTTGTTTGATCAACTCCCTAAAGATATTGAGCACTTTCAACGTAATTCACAGTCGCTGCAGGCACAAGGTAAGTCACTGGTGCTGGTAATTATTAACTTTGATAACTTCAGCCGTATTAATGATGCCTACGGCCCAATTGCAGGTGATAGCTGCTTACAGCAAATGGCTGCATTGTTAAATTCGCGTACGCAGGGCTCTGACTATGTGGCACGTTGGAGTGGTGATGAGTTTTTATTATTATTACGTGACTTTAAATGCAATAAAATAGACAGCTATGCTTCAGAACTTTGTAAAGTAATAGCGGCTAATTCGTTCCAATTACCAAATGGAAAAACAACTAATATCACGGCATCAATTGGTTGGTCATTTTATCCATTACCTTTATTAGGCGGGCAGGTAATTAGCTGGGAAACCTCTATTAACTTAGCAGATATAGCATTGCATCAAGTTAAAAAACGCGGTGGTGATGGTGTGGCTAATATTACGTTTGATGAGCAGCTCGATGCATTTGAGTTTGAACAAAACTCTAATGTTGATCAGCAATTAGGTATTTTACAAAGTAATGGCTTGGCAGATATAAAAGTGTGGATGCGATAATGCCCGACCAAGGTTATTGGTCAGGCATGGTGAGGTTAACTCTATTTGTTAAGCCAAGCTGGTAATATTGCAATCGACTCAGGGGCTGTAAATGCCGTACTGGTATCGGCGCTTATATCACCGCCTGCACTGCTTAAAATATTATTAAATCGCATAACCACATTATTTGACTTCTCAGCTACGTATAAATCTGTTCCGGTATACATAATATCAACAGGGTTACCCAGTAGGGTATTTGGACCGCTAATAGTGGTACTTATGTTTACCAAGCCCGATGCCGTTGCTACGTTATTCAATACGTATATTTTGCCATCGTCAGCAACTGCTGCGCTACCAACATCAGAGAGTATTAGCGAGCCACTTAGCGAGTCGTAGTCGATGCCGTGCATGTTGCTTGGTGCTGCTACTGCTGTACCTGCATTTGCTGGCGTTATAAGCCTATCCTCAACTGCAATATTAGTACTACCAGCCATTAGTTTGCTTTTAACTTCGTCAAATACAGCAACGGTTCCATTTGTTAGTGCTACAAAAGCTCGATCAGTGTTTGCATCGTAATCAACATCCCAAGGGCGAGCATCGTTTGCAAACGTAAGCGTCATTAATGGGCTTGCATCCCCTGTGGTGCAAGTTGAAAATATTGAAATACTTGGAGTATCTGCATTATTTTCTGCAACTAAAATCATACCGCTATCAGAAGCCACATCAAGACCTTTAGGAGATATAAGGCCTGTATTCGAACCAGTAATAATGCTGTCTTGGTTCGTATTATAAGTTTGCCCATCTCTGTTTATTGCCACTTTATTTGAAATAACAATACCGCCAATTGAGGTTGTACTGTTATCGAACGTTGTATAACTATTACCCGCTTTATCAAAAGTTACACTTTCGATAGTTTGACTTGCATTATAGTTGCCAATTTCTGTGTTAAGTTGTGAACTTAATCGACTAATTTGCCCAGTTGTTTCACCTGCAGTGCCCGGATTACTACTTACAGCAACACCTAGCAGCGCCATATTAGCGGTATCACTATCTGAAATATCAGCCATTTCATTTTGTATACCCAGTTTAGTAATTGACTCAGGTTTAATTGTTGAGGTAACTAAATCAGGAGTGATATCGCCGCTCTCACCTGAAAATATATTGCTGAACACAAGAACAGCATCATTTGATTTTTCAGCTACACGTAAGTCACTACCTTCAAGGCTAATATCAACTGGGTTACCAAGCATTGTTGCTGGACCGGCAATACTTCGTGCAACGCTTACTAAGCCCTCTGCAGTTGAAGCATTATTAATTACAAATAACGAACCATCGGTTGCGTCTGAGGCACTGCCTACATCAGACAAAACAAGTTTGTTAGTATTTGAGTCATAAACAATGCCGTGAATATTTACAGATATTTGCGTGCCATCATTATTACTTGGAGTAATTGTGCGGCTTGGCATTGCGGCAAATTCACCACCAACAAAATTATCATAAACGGCTACATCACCATTTGTTAGTGCTACATAAAGGCGGTCGTTAGATTCATCATAATCAACATCCCACGGCGCCGCTTCTGTAATAGTTGTGCCTAAAGGCGCTGCATCGCCCGCGGCTGTAGCGCCAAAAGTCGTTACTTGCATAGCGCCAAAGTCAGCAATAAAAACAAGGCCACTCTTTTGTGCTACAGCTATTCCTTTAGGGTTTACCAGTGTTGTGTTAGTACCTGTTATTTCGCGATCTGTATTAGCTGTATAGGTTGCGCCGTCACTACGATTTGCAAGCTGGCAAATAGTTTTAATACTGCCATTTTCGCTGTCGCTTGCTTGCAATAAATTACCTAAGCTATCAAATGCAACGCCTTCGTTAGCTGTTGTATTAAAGGTTTTTAGTTTAGAGGCGTTTTGGTTAATTAAATCGATAGTGCCTGTATTGCTCTCGCCATTGTTTGCCAAAATTAATGTGGCTGATGCAAAACCAGGGTTGCCATTTGTACCGTCGGTACCGTTTTGTCCATCGGTGCCTGCAATACCATCTACGCCGTTTTCACCATCGTCTGAGCTACAGCCTGTAATGCCGATTAATACTGCAAGTGTTAAAGCTGAAAAACTAAGCGTGTGTTTAAGTGTGTTTTTTTGTGTTGAATGAGTTGTTAAATTAGCTTTATTCATCATTTTTACCTTTTAAATATTCCATCAAATGTAGGTAAATAACGCGCTTGCTCATAAGGCATAGACTAAGCGGCACCGATTATTTACATGTTAACCTCATATCAATAACGGCTATAAAATGAAACTGGATGCAAAAAAGTTAAAATTAAAAACAAAAAAAGGAGCCTTGAGGCTCCTTTTTAATAAACTAAGTAAATAGCTTAAGCGATAAACGCCTTAATAGCGTTTAATATTCCTTGCTCGCCTAATCCCATTTCATCGTGCATTTCATCTTGCGTGCCGTGTTTAATAAACTCATCAGGAATACCTAAGTTAAGGATATTAATATCAGCTTTTTGCGTTGCCAAGTATTCATTAACTGCAGAGCCAGCACCGCCAGCAATCGCGTTATCTTCAAGCGAAACAAAGGTATCGTGGCTAGTAGCAAGCTCATTTAAAAGTGCAGTATCAAGTGGTTTAATAAAACGCATATTAACAAGCGTTGCATCTAATTCGTTAGCTGCAAGCTGGGCGTTTTCAAGTAATGTACCGAACGATAAAATGGCAATTTTACTGCCTTTCTTAATTGTATCTGCCTTACCTATTTCAAGCAGTTGCATAGTGCTTTCAATGTCTGCAGTACCTGCGCTACCTCGAGGGTAACGAACTGCAACAGGGCAGTTTTCTTTATAACCGGTGTATAGCATTTGGCGGCATTCGTTGGTGTCGCTTGGTGCCATAATTACCATATTTGGAATACAGCGCATAAAGCTTAAATCGTACGCACCTTGGTGAGTTTCACCATCGGCTCCAACAATACCTGCGCGGTCAATGGCAAATAATACAGGTAAGTTTTGCAGTGCAACATCATGTATTAATTGGTCATACGCACGTTGTAAAAAGCTCGAGTAAATAGCAACAACAGGTTTTAAACCTTCACAAGCAAAACCAGCTGCTAAAGTAACAGCATGCTGCTCTGCAATGGCCACATCAAAGTATTGATCTGGAAACTCTTTAGAAAAACGTACCATGCCAGAGCCTTCGCGCATTGCTGGCGTAATAGCCATTAACTTGCTGTCTTGCTTTGCCATGTCGCATAACCAATCGCCGAAAACTTTTGAAAAAGTAGCAGCGCTAGGTTTAGATTTAGGCAGGCTAGTTGTGCTCGGATCGAATTTTGGTACACCATGGTAGCCAATAGGATCGGCTTCAGCCGGTTTGTAGCCCTTACCTTTTTGCGTTTTTATATGTAAAAGCTGTGGGCCTTTTAAATTACGCATATTACGCAATGTATCTACAAGCATGTTTACATCGTGACCATCAATTGGGCCTATGTAATTTAGGCCTAATTCTTCAAAGAAGGTCCCCGGGATCATCATGCCCTTAATGTGCTCTTCCATTTTACTGGCAAGTTGCTTTACCGGAGGCACACCTGAGAGTAACTTTTTACTGCCTTCACGAATGTTAGTATAAAAGCTACCTGATAAAATTCGGGCAAAGTGATTTGTTAATGCGCCAACATTTTCTGAAATCGACATTTCGTTATCATTTAAAATAATAAGCATGTCTGATTTTACATCGCCTAAATGATTCATCGCTTCAAATGCCATGCCTGCGGTGATAGCTCCGTCACCAATAATGGCTACAGATTTTCGACCTTTGCCTTCTTTTTGGGCGGCAATAGACATACCTAAGGCAGCTGAAATAGAGGTGCTTGAATGACCTACGCTAAACGTATCGTATTGGCTTTCATCGCGAAAAGGAAAAGGGTGCAAACCGTCTTTTTGGCGAATAGTGTGCATTTGGTCGCGACGACCTGTAAGGATTTTATGTGGATAAGCTTGGTGACCCACATCCCAAACTAGGCGATCGTCTGGAGTGTTATAAACATAATGTAGCGCAACGGTTAGTTCAACCGTCCCTAAACCAGACGCTAGATGACCGCTACTTTGCGATACTGAGTTGAGTAAATAATCGCGCAGCTCATTGCTAAATGCAGGGAGTTTGTCTTGCGCTAAGTCACGCAATTGGGCTGGCTCGTCAACCAAATTAAGTAATGGATACTTGCTACTATCAAGTGTCATGGTTTTATATATATCCTTCGCTAACATTAATTCATTCAAAGCTTTTACGAATAATTAATGTTGAGTAATAATGTCAGTGCTAATTGCAATACGTATGAGCAAAAATTAGTGGTCACGCTCAATTAGGTAATTTGCTAGCGACGCAAGAAGTGTTGTGTCAGCATCTATATTTGCCAACGCTTCATGGGCTTGTTGTATTAAATTTTGCGCCTTTTCTTTAGCGCCTAGCATACCTAATAACGCCGGATATGTCGCTTTATTCGCGGCAATATCGGAGCCTTGTGGTTTACCTAAAGTAACCGTATCGCCTTCAACATCTAAAATGTCGTCGTGTACTTGAAACGCCAGCCCTATAGCATACCCAAAAATGCTTAAATTTTCTAAGGTTTGTTGATCTGCCTTTTCACTGCACAGTGCACCAAGTGTAATTGCACAATTAATTAAAGCTCCGGTTTTTAGCTTATGTATTCGCTCAAGCTCTTGTACGGTAATTACTTTATCTGTTGCTGCTATGTCAAGACCTTGTCCGCCTACCATGCCCTCAAGGCCTGATGCGTTGGCAAGCGTAGCAATCATTTTTACTTGTGTTTGCGACGAGCATGTAAATTTGTGATTCGCAATAAGCTCAAAGGCGAGTGTTTGTAGGGCATCACCGGCTAAAATTGCATTTGCCTCGCCAAATTCTATGTGGCAAGTAGGGCGGCCACGGCGTAAGTCGTCATCGTCCATAGCGGGCAAATCATCATGAACTAGCGAATAGCTATGGATACACTCAATTGCAGCTGCAAGTACATGTAAGTCTTGCTGGTTTGCACCGAGCATTTTACCTGTGGCATAAACTAAAAATGGACGTAATCTTTTACCGCCATTAAATAATCCATACTGGGTGGCGTTCTTGACTGTTTCTTCAGTATCGAGAGACTGTTTAAAATGCTGTTGTAAGGTCGCTACTACATCTTTTTGAGCACGTTCGATATAATTATTTATGCTCACAGCTATTCCATATCATTATCAAAATTCGTAAGAACTGACTTTTCGCCATTCCCCATCAAAATTGATACTTTTTGTTCTGCTTGCTGTAATTTACCTGATGAAGCACTTGCTAATGCAATTCCACGCTCAAATTGCTTTAACGATTGCTCAAGCGATAAGTCACCTTGTTCCATGTCACTAACGATTGTAGATAATTCTTCTAGTGCTTGTTCGAAACTTAAGTTTTCAGGTTTTTTAGTCGCCATCTTTATTTCAGCTTACATAATAAATTTAGGGGTCAATTTTAGGGGGAATGCTAAACTAGGTCAAAGGATGATATTGGTTTTTTACCTTTATAACGTTAAATTATATTTCAAGTGTATTAATAAAGCCTTAATAGCGGTCTGTTAGTTTAATAAATCAATTGATAATTAGGTAGCCCTTATAACTTGATCTAAAATAGTGCTAAAGGCTGCTTTTTATGTTTATTTATAAAAATGGCTTAAGCAATTCAATATGTTGCCGATAAGCAGTTAATAATAAAAGTTTATGATAAGGCCATTAAGCATGAAACTTCTGGAGGAAATGTGGATTTAGCAACCATAATCGGGATCCTAGGCGCAATTGGCTTAATTGTCATGTCTATGTTTATGAGTAGTAGCGGTGAAATGGCTATGTTTGCCGATGCTCCTTCTAGTGTAATTGTATTTGGTGGTTCACTTTTCATTGTTTTATCAAATTTCACCATGTCGCAGTTTTTGGGTATAGGTAAAGTTGTTGCTAAAGCGTTTATGTTTAAAATTGAAACGCCAGAAGAACTTATTGAAAAAGCAGTAGAACTTGCTGATTCAGCTCGTAAAGGGGGCTTTTTAGCACTCGAAGAAGCTGAAATCCCAAATCCATTTATGCGCAAAGGCGTCGACATGCTTGTTGATGGCCATGACGCAGATGTTGTTCGCGCCACACTTCAAAAAGACATCTCTTTAACCACTACTCGACATGAAATGGGTGCAGGCTTATTTAAGTCATTAGCCGATATTGCACCAGCAATGGGAATGATTGGTACTCTAATTGGCTTAGTTGCAATGTTATCTAACATGGATGACCCAAAAGCAATTGGCCCGGCAATGGCGGTAGCGCTTTTAACAACTTTATATGGTGCGTTTTTAGCCAATGTTGTGGCAATTCCTATTCAGGTAAAACTTGAACTGCGTAAAGACGAAGAAGCTATGAATCAGCGTTTAATTTTAGATGCTATTTTAGGTATACAAGATGGCCAAAATCCAAAAGTTATCGAAGGTATTTTGAAAAATTACTTAGCTGAATCTAAACGCAAAGTAGATACCGAGGAGTAATTATGTCTGATCAAGAGTGCAAATGCCCACCACCAGGCCTACCAGCATGGATGGGAACGTTTGCCGATTTAATGTCACTGTTAATGTGCTTTTTTGTACTCTTGCTTGCGTTTTCAGAAATGGATGTACTTAAGTTTAAACAAATTGCGGGCTCTATGAAGTTTGCTTTTGGAGTGCAGAATAAAATTGAAGTAAAAGATATCCCTAAAGGTACCTCTGTTATTGCTATGGAGTTTACCCCAGGCAAACCAGAGCCAACCCCAATAGAAACCATTCAGCAGCAAACAGTCGAAATGACTCAACAAATGTTAGAGTTTCAGGCTGGAGATGAAAGCTCGGCTGGCGGCAGGCAAGAACAACGCGGGGATAAACGTGGTGGCGAATCTCGTAGTACTTCTCAAGAGCAATCGTCAGAGCAAGCAACTTCAGCGGCCGATCAGGAACAAACTAACGAGCTCGTTAAAAAAATCGCGCAGCAGCTTGAAAAGCAAATAATAGATGGTGCAATTGAGCTTGAATCTTTAGGGCAGCAAATAATTATTCGTATTAGAGAGAATGGTTCATTTCCTTCGGGTAGTGCATTTTTACAACCTAAGTTTAAACCCATAATTCAAGATATTGGTGTACTGTTAAAAGATGTACCCGGTGAAATAACTGTATCTGGCCATACCGACGATTTTCAGGTATCGAATGAGTTATATATTAATAATTGGGACTTATCGTCAAAGCGAGCTGTAGCAGTAGCAAGCGAGCTGCAAACGGTGCAAGGGTTTGATAAAAACCGCATGATGGTAGTGGGGCGGGCTGATACCCGTCCACTTGTTCCAAACGATTCAAATGAAGATCGCCGCAGGAATCGCCGAGTAGAAATATCAATCCTGCAAGGTAAGGCTAAAGAGTCTGCTCCTATTGATGTGCGCTAAGTTATTGCTTGTGTTATATTTCACTATGTTTGTTTTGATTTAAGGTACTTAATTGCCTTAAGTATCTTGGCAATTTCGTCATTTTAGCTTACAGTACATTTCCTTAACATATGTAATGGAGTGCCTGTGAAAATAATCAATAAATATTGCGACATGCCGGGTAATGGTGATGGTACTGATGACGATAAAAAAACAAAATAGGGCAGAGTATTTTGCCTGAATGGTTTTTATATATTGTTAGTATTTTAAGCAAAAGCTGGGTTTTAATGCTAAGTCCGGCTATTTTTATATTTTTTGTATTTAAAGATCGCCTAGCCTTTCGATTTGTATTACTTACCGCAGCTTTTTTCCTCTTTGGTAACCTAACTGCTTCAAGCCTACGAGCGTTTGATGACATTTATATTTATCGTTATTTAGTTTGGGCGATCACAGATATTATTTGGATGGCACTTATAGCTTACTGGGGTATAAAGGATAAAGTTTATTTATGGCAATGTGTTATTGGGCAACTAGTTGTTATTGGCGCACCTATATTACAACTATTCCGATTAGTTGACCGCCATTTGTGGGATTTAGCTTACAGTACCGTTATTTATCAGACCCTAATGCCATTTATCAATATTGCCACGGTGGTTGTATGCTATTTACCTTTAATTATCCTTTTCACTAAGCAAGGTAGTGTAAAGTCAAAAATAGAAAACTCCCCACCTTCAAAATAGCTGTGCTAAACTACTGTTTTTATAAACAGTGAGTGAGCGACTCCCATGAAACTCTACATTGCAGAAAAACCATCACTAGGCAGAGCAATTGCTGATGCCTTACCAAAACCACATAAAAAACATGATGGTTATATAGAAGTCGCTAATGGCGATTGTGTATCGTGGTGTATTGGGCATTTGCTAGAACAAGCAGAACCCGATGACTATGATGAGCGCTTTAAAAAATGGCAGTTTGAACACTTACCTATAATACCTGAACAGTGGAAGTTAAAAGGCAAAACCAAAACTCGCAAACAGCTCACTGTTTTAAAAAAATTAATTAAACAGGCCTCGCAACTTATTCACGCTGGCGATCCAGACCGTGAAGGCCAGCTTCTGGTCGACCAAGTAATAGAAGAAGCTAAAATAAGTCAGGCTAAAAAGCAGAGTACGCAACGTTTACTCATTAGTGATTTAAACTTATCGGCGGTAAAGAAATCATTGGGCGCAATGCGTTCTAATCGAGATTTTATTCCGTTAAGTGTATCTGCTTTAGCGCGCTCTCGTGCTGATTGGCTATTTGGTATGAATTTAACACGTGCATACACACTAGCTGGGCAAAAAGCAGGGTTTGGTAATGTGCTTTCGGTAGGGCGAGTGCAAACCCCTATTTTAGGTCTTGTTGTTAATAGAGATAACGAAATAGCGAACTTTGTATCTAAGCCTTTTTACGATGTATTGGCGCATTTGCTTACTCCAGATAATCAACCATTCATAGCTAAGTGGGTTCCAAGCAAAGCATGTGAGCCACATCAAGATGAAGAAGGGCGAATACTTAACAAAGCTCTTGCAGAAAATGTTGCTTCACGTATTACAAGGCAAAGTGCTGAGCTTATTTCACTCGACCAAAAACAAAAAAAGCAAAGTGCTCCATTACCTTATAATTTATCTGCTCTGCAAATAGATGCCGCTAAAGCATTTGGTATGCCAGCTCAAAAAGTATTGGATATTTGCCAAATACTTTACGAACGTCATAAACTAATTACTTACCCACGCTCAGATAATCGTTATTTACCCAAAGATCACCATCAAGAAGCATCTGCTATTTTAAAGGCAATAAGTGCAAATGGGGGGCAAAGCAGTGAATTAGTAAACGGGGCTGATGTAAAAAAGCGTAGTAAATGTTTTAACGATTCAAAAGTAGCTGCCCATCATGCCATTGTGCCTACGGCTAAGCAGTTAAAGTCAGCGAGTTTGAGCGGTGACGAAGCAAAGGTATATCAATTAATAAGCCGTCATTACTTAATTCAGTTTTATCCCGACTATATATATAACGAAACTAAAGCTGAGGTAATTATTGCTGGTGGGCTTTTTAAGGCAAATGCAAAGCAAGATGTAAGCTTGGGTTTTAAGGTGTTAATGGGTAAATCTGAATTAAAAGATGAAGCCTCGCTACCTCCTTTAACAAAAGGTATGCCTCTTTTTTGCGATAAAGGCGAAGTAGTCGAAAAGCATACATCACCCCCTGCTTATTTTACCGATGCCACATTATTGGCTGCGATGACGGGCATTAGCCGTTATGTTAAAGATCCACAAATTAAAAAAGTATTAAAAGACACTGATGGTTTAGGTACGGAGGCAACACGTGCGGGAATAATCGAGTTGCTATTTAAGCGGCGTTTTTTAAAACGTGAAGGTAAGTCAATTAGAGCGACCGAAACGGGACTTGCTCTTATTAGCGTATTACCACAAGGTTTAGCGAGTCCTGATTTAACCGCAAAGTGGGAGTCGAGCTTAGGTGATATTGCACAGCAGGCAATGAGTTATCAGCAATTTTTACAGCCTTTACTTGCTGACCTAAATGGGTTTGTTCAATTAGCAGCAAACTGCGATAGCAATGCATTTGCGAAGTTACCAAAAAGCTCACCTAAAAAACGTTTTGCTAAACGAGGTGGAAAAGCGACCTTTAAAAAGTCGAGTTATAAAAAAAGCTCTGTTGCTAGTTAGCAACAGAGCTTTTTTATTAAACCATATTACTTAACCTGAACTCTGTTTGAGATAGATTTATTATCCAGAATTCAGGTTACTTATTAAATAAAGCAACAGCAGCGTTACTCATTGCTTTTATTCCAGTAGGAATAGCAACTTTATAATCTGGTGCAAATTTACTAGAGTGTAGAGAAGGGAGTACCTCAGCTGTTTTTATTGAATCTGCATATTGTGCTTGGTTTACGCCTCCTAGCCAAAAGAGGGTGATAGGGATATTTTCATCGGTGCGCCCGTATAGGCCAAAATCTTCACCCGCCATTACAGCCTGTGTTTCAAGTACATTAGTATCGCCAATTGCGCTGGCAATAGAATTTCTAACAATGTCTGTTTGTGCAGGGTTATTATAAGTAGATGGAATCGATTCATCTTCATGTACATATACTACAGGGTAGTTTGATTCATCCAATCCAGCGCTTTGTGCTATCCCAGCTGTAATACGTTTGATAGCAGCTATTTGAGCGCTTCTTACATCGGGGTTATAGCTTCTAAGAGTGAGTTGTAGTTTTACTTCATCCGAAATCACATTATGTTTTGAACCACCATGAATAGACCCCACTGTAATAACAGAAGGCTCAAGCGGTGAAAGCTCTCGGCTTGTGATTGTTTGCAAAGCAAGTACAGTGCGTGCAGCTATAACCACTGGGTCTATAGTTGTATGCGGATAAGCACCATGACCACCTTTACCTTTAATTGTAATATCGACAGAATCTACACTTGCCATCGTGTATTCATTTTTCATTGATACCTTACCAGCGGGGACGCTAGCGCTTACATGTAAAGCAATTATATGATCAGGTTTTGCAAATTTACTAAATAGTCCTTCGCTTAACATCGCTTTAGCACCCCCACCTACTTCTTCTGCAGGCTGTGCAACCATCATTAATGTACCTTGCCACTGTTTTTTATGAGCAATTAACTGCTCTGCAGTTCCAATAAAAGAGCTCATGTGGATATCGTGGCCACAGCCGTGCATTACACCTACTTTTGCACCGTGCTCATCTATTACTTTGACTTTTGAGGCATAGGATTTTCCTGTTTGCTCAATAATAGGTAAGCCATCAGTATCAGTGCGGATCATTACTGTCGGCCCCTCACCATTTTTATAAATACCAACTACACCAAAGCCACCTACATTACTTGTTACTTTAAAACCCAGCTGAGTTAATCTATCTGCTATCTTTTTACCTGTTTTTTGTTCGTGATAAGAAAGCTCTGGGGATTGGTGTAAGTCGAGGTAAAACTTTTCAATAGCTGGCATGGCTTTGCTTAAATTCAAATCGAGTCCATTTGCTTGTACTAATGGGCTTGCTAATAAAAGTATTGCACTTAGGTAAGTTAATTTCATATTTTCCCTTATTGTTGAATATGTATACCGAGTGATTTAGGTATATGACTTGTAATTATTATGTTCACCACCATATAAAAACCTAAATAGACGAATATGGCAATCAATTCAATGAGCAACATAGTTAGTATTAATGCGCAAAACCTTCAACAAGTACTCGGTGAAACATCACAACAAAAATTGGTGTTGCTTAACTTTTTCTCTCCTCAAAGTCCTGACTGCATTGGACAGGCTGCAATTTTAGATAAAGTAGCAGCAGAATATGCAAGCTATATAGTAGTAGCAAACTTAGATTGCGATGCAGAACAAGCACTCGCTTCTCAACTTGCGCAACAAGTTGGTCTGCAAACACTGCCTACGCTTGTATTATTAAAAGACTCCGCACCAGTAGATTTACTTGCAGGTGTTCAAAGCGAAGCGCAAATACGCGAATCCCTAGCAAAGCATTTACCTGCGCAACAAGACTTACTATTAGAGCAAGCAAAGCAAGCGTTATTAAAGTCAGATTTAAATGCTGCATTTAATTATGCAAAGCAAGCTTATGAAATAGACAGCGGTAATGCACGTATCAAGTTAGTGCTAGCAGACATATGTATTCAAATTCACAAGGTAGATGAAGCGCAAGCGCTTATAAATACAATAGATGCACAAGAGCAAGATGCTTACTTTAATAATATAAAAGCAAAATGCGAAGCCGCGCTTGAAGCAAAAGATTCACCAGAGATTAAAGAAAAGCAACAACAAGTAGAAAAGTATCCAAATGACTTAGAATTAAAAGAAGAGCTCAGTATTTTACTTAATGAAGCAGGCAGAAAAGAAGAGGCATTGGATGTACTATTTACAGTTCTACAAAAAGATCTGAACTTCAACGAAGCAAAACCAAGCTTTTTAGCCATTATTGCCTCTTTACCTGATGGCGACGCACTCGCAGCTAAGTATCGCCGCAAGTTATATAGTATTTTATACTAGGGTCTGTTGCTCTTTGCGGATTAAAATTTGTTCAAACTAGGGGGTGTTTAATCGCGGCGCGAGATTTGTAACCTAGTGGGCTAAGTAAAAACCGAGTAACAAAGAGTAAATAGCCCCTAGGAAGAACCCTTTGGGCAGCGCCTGTTTGGTATTAATGCTACGTTATCGCCTATTTATGGGGAGTAACCACACTACATAGGCTCTGCCTTGCCTGAATACCAAACAGGCTGCTGCAAATTTAACCTTGAAAGATAAACAGACCCTAGATTCTAATAACTATTACTTTTAAGAAGCACCTACATAAGGTGCTTTTTGCATTTTTAAGGTTTTAATTAATAGCTTTAGTATGGTTTAGCTATGTAAAAAAAGAGTTATCAACAGGGTTTTGTGAGTAACTTGTGCTTATCGTGTGTGCTTGCTTGGGGCTTAATTTTAATTACTATTTTATGCAAATAACGCTTGCGTAAAATCCGCCGCTCCCTATAATGCGACCCCACTGAGACGGGAAACAGCAACGCATAGCGAGGCACGAACAACTCAGGGTGTTAAGTAAAACTTAGAGTGAATCTTTTTAGAAAGTTTAAATTTAAGTATTGACAAAAAAATAGGAAAGCGTAATATGCGCAGCCCTAGCGAGATAAAGTTCAACTTTATAATCGCAACGTTCTTTAACAATATAAAGCAATCATCTGTGTGGGCACTCGTACAGATTGAGTTC
>NZ_JACJEA010000034.1:0-49732 GCF_014163835.1 Pseudoalteromonas sp. SR43-5 | reverse complement strand
CGAACTCAGTAGTGAAACGAAACAGCGCCGATGATAGTGTAGCATTTGCTATGTGAAAGTAGGACATTACCAGGCTTCAAATTGTAGAAAGCCCGAATCTAACGATTCGGGCTTTTTTACGTCTGAAGAAAAGTGAAATGTGCGCAATTAATACACACTCACATCAACACCTAGCACGTAGATCGGGCGTAGCGACTCTCGACGTTAAAATCACAACAAAACCCCTCAATAACTCAGTCGGCCAATAGAGTAGCATTTGCTACGTGACTCTCCACCGCTGTGGGCACCACGACATTTCCAAGCTTCAAATTCTAGAAAGCCCGAATCTAACGATTCGGGCTTTTTTACGTCTGCAGAAAAGTGAAATGCGCACAATTAACACACTTTCACATCAACACCTATCACGTAGGTCGGGCGAGCATAGCGACTCCCGCCGTTAAAATCACAACAAAACCCCTCAATATCTCAGTCGGCCAATACAGTAGCATTTGCTACGTGACTCTCCACCGCTGTAGGTATCGTGACATTACGGAGGCTTCACATTGTAGAAAGCCGGGATTTAACGATTCGGGCTTTTTTACGTCTGCAAAAAAGTAAAGTTTGGGTGGGTTTTTCATATATCGGATTATAATTAAATCAATTACGCTTTATCAAACACCTACATTAAACACTCAATCCTAGTGAACGGCATGAATTAAGAATCTGTTTTATCTCCTACTTAGTTGATAAGTATCTATATAAGTATAATTAAGCTCTATCTTAGTAATATTCAAGAGGGGTGAGGTGCTTTTCCATGTAAATAGTATTACCTAGATGCTTAATGTTTTTATAGAACACATATATTGTTCCAACATGTAATTCATTGACTATAATGATTAATCCTAGTTATGACTTTGCTAGCTAAGCTTAGATAGCGGTAAAATGCGCTACTTAAAATAATTAAATAATTGATTATCCGAACTGGTGAATTATTTCCTTGTTAGCATAATTAATCTTCATTGTACTTTGCATAATTCAACAAAGGATTTAATTTTCTCTGATGCGATATAAAATATCTTGGTGCTTACTTTTTACCACTATGCTTACTCATTTTTCAGCTTTTTCTAATGAGTTAGAATTTTCTGGTTATGCTCGAGTTATTGGTGGTTACTTAGACGAAAAAAATGTCGAGTTTAAGGGATATGAAGACAGTATTAAATTTTCTCCATCTAGTTTAATTGGATTCCAAGGCGAGTATCAATTTGATGATAAGTGGTCTGCAACAGCCCAAGTTTTGCTAAGAAGCAATAACACAACAGCTTCTGATAACTCTGGGTTAGAGTGGTTATATTTAACATATAGGCCAACTGACAATATTCAGATAAAACTCGGAAAATTACGCACACCTTTTTTTACTATGAGTGACTTTTCGGATGTTGGTTTTGCGTACCCATGGATCAATCCACCTCAACAAGTCTACGATACTTATTTATTTAAAACATTTAATGGCATAGATGCTGTTTATAAATTTGGTGCAGAAAACTTTGATTTGAGCTTTGAAGGTTACTATGGTGAAGAGTCGGGTGATATAGGGATTGGCGCCTTAAGAACGGGCTTTGAAGTTGATAACCTTTTAGGATTTATTGGTAAGATTAATATTGAAAACTTAGAATTTAGAGTTTCCCGTTATAATGGGAATATCAAGCTTGATATTGATGAGATAAGACAGCTAGAAAATGTGCTTAATAGCCTTAATTTTACAAAAAGCGCCAGCTCGGTAAAAACAAAAGGTAGAGCACATGCAAATCAATTTGGCGTAATTTACGACAATTTAGATTATTTTTTTAGAGGTGAATGGGTCCGCATTAAAACTGATTTAGGGATAGTGCCTATAATTCAAAGCTATTATTTAACTGCCGGTGTTAATCATGCTCCTTTTACTTACCACTTAACATTTGCAGATAGCGACGTAGAAACTCGTTCTGCTGAAAATGAAATTCCGTTAGGTATTAATAGCGACTTAGATCAACTTGCATATGGGTACAATCGTATTTTTGATGAATCTACGCCTGATTCAATTAAGAGTTGGACGGTTGGTGTACGCTGGGATGTGCTGCCAAACCTTGCCTTAAAAGCTGAGTTTTCAACCCTAGAAGGTGACGATGTAAAAGACTCGTTTTTCGTTACTCCTGATGACTCTGATTTTGATAAAAAAACTAATCTTTATCTTATTGGTTTGGATTGGGTGTTTTAATGATATTTTTTAAACCTATTAATAACATTAAAAAAATAATGATGCTCTTTGTAGTCGCTAGTAGCCTATTTGGTTTTAGCATTTCAGTTTATGCAGAAAATACAAACCCCTCGAACGTCATTATTGTAGTAAATACCACAGATAAAAACTTATCTTTTAGTAAGCAACAAATTCGCCATATTTATATGGGCGGAGCTATGAGCAGACAATTTAAAGCAGTTAACCTATTTGTCGGCAATCCGCTTAGAATAAATTTTAACACTAGGATGGTAGGTCTTACTGAATCTAGAATACAAGCTTATTGGGCCCAAATGCGATTCACGGGGCGCAGCAAGCCCCCTGTCGAATTTGAGTCTACAGAAGAGGTTATAGAGTACTTACTAACCGTTGAAGACTCAGTAGCTTACCTTCCAGCAGGAATTACTATACCTAAAGAGCTCACCATAATTGCACTAAATTAAAAGTAAGCCGTTTGCTTAGTAAAAAATCAATTGCACTGAGTTATTTTGAAGTTATTGTTAGTTCTTTAAATAATATTTTCGCTCGTTCAATTGCGTGTGGTAGTTGTGCAATGCACACTGGTTTTGCAAAGTAATAGCCCTGCATTTCATCACTACCATTTGATACTAGGTAGTTAGCTTGGTCGGTTGTTTCAATTCCTTCGCTACATATTTTTAAACCAAGGCGTTGACCTAAATCGAGTATTGCTTGTAATACTGCAGTGTCTTTTGCTGAGCTTGCATATTGATTTACAAACATTCGATCTATTTTTAATGTATCAATTTCAATTTTAGTAAGGTAACTCAATGAAGAGTAACCTGTGCCAAAGTCATCTAATGCAATTGAGCCTCCCATAACTTTTACTTGATTAAAAAATTGATTCGCGTTTTCAAAATTTTCTAAATAGCTTGATTCTGTTATTTCAAACTGAATATTTGAAATATCGACGCTATGTTCAAGTAGTTTACTTTTTACAGTATGAATGAAGTTATGATCTTTTAAGTCATGGCTTGAAAGATTCATGGAGACGAGTACATTATTCCCCATAAGTTGTTTTAGCATTTGCATATCTTTAAATACTTGTGTGATCACCCATTGGGTAATCGCTTTTATTTTACCTGCTTGTTCCGCTATAGGTATAAACTCACTAGGAGAAACAAAACCTAGCTCTTTGCTTTGCCATCTTATTAAGGCTTCTAAGCCCTGAGTTTCGCCTGTATTCGACATTTTAAGTTGATAAAATAACTCAAATTCATTTTGCGCTATTGCGTGAGATATTAAGTTAGCGACTTGCGCTTTTCGTTTGTTATCTTCAAGCATTTTATGGTGGAATATTGTATATGCGCCTTTGCCTTTTTCTTTTGATGTGTACATTGCAATATCGGCATTACTGATAAATGTATTTATATCAAATTCAGCTTCTTTGGCACTTGCAATACCAATACTAATACCCGCTGGTACGTCCCACTCATTTATAGTGAATGGCTCTTTCATACTCTCAATGATATTTTCGGCAATATCTATAACAATAGATTGCTCAGTGATATTAGGTAGCATAATTAAAAACTCATCACCGCCTAAGCGTGCAATTATGTCGTTACTACGCAGATAACTTTTCACTTTTTTAGCCACAGCTTGTAAAAGCATATCTCCGGTTTCATGGCCTAGGGTGTCGTTAACGCCTTTAAAACTATCTACATCAAAGAACATAATCGCAACGTCTTGGTCGTTACTTTTACTACTAGCCAACTCGAGTTTGAGTAGGTCCATAAAAAACATGCGATTAGGTAATCCTGTTAATATATCGTAGTTGGCGAGGCGCTCCATTGAATGCGTTTGTACTAAAAGTTGTGCGGTGTGTTTATGATTGGTTTGAACTTGGGAGTCAATTGTTTGTAGTAATGCATTAATGTCGTTACCAAGTTGAGATACTTCATCATGACCAGTGACTTGGTATTGAAGCTTATAATTTGTTGATTTTTCAACTTTCTGTGTGAACTTCGAGAGCGCTAAAAGTGGGCTTAATAAACGCTGATATATCCAAAATGAAATAATAATGGTGAGTGCAATAATTAAAACAACAAATGGAGCTGCACTATAAAAAAGGCTAATTTTACTTTCATTCAATGGCTTTTTAAAGTCTTGCACAATGAGCAAATATCCAATAGGAAATTGCTCCTCCCCAATTGCCTTTAAGGCCACTAGTCCTTCATTGGTTATTGTAACCGCATAAGGTAAATTTTTTGGTTGAATACTTATAAGTTCAGGCTTAAAGCTCTCAAGCTCTAAATAGTTAGGGTGGACATACGATTGGATTAATTGCCAGTCAGCGTCAAATACATTAACAAACTTGATGTGTTCGTATCGATCAAAACCGAGTAATTCGGTGGTTATAGAGAACAAATCAACTTGCTCAGACATAACACGTAATAAGCTATCGGAAATATTTGAAGACATTGCATCTAAGTTTTGTTTAACAGATTGGCGATATAAATCTTCGTGTTCATTAATTGCGAGGAAAAAAACTAAATTTGCGCTAAATATAATTAAAACCGTTGTTATTATAATAAATTTATATCGAATACTATGAAGCATCAAATCTAACCCTTAACCATCATTTAATTATGTTTTAGTTATTATTGTGTAATCAGGCAATCCATAATTACAAAAAAGTTACTTACTACGCCCTTTGTAGCACTAAAAGCTTAACATTGAGAATGCTTTTAAATTCATATACTAAATATAGCTGTTTATTTAATTTTGTACTGACTTACTTTGTTGCAATTTCATTCTTGGTTTAATAAGTGACCTGTGTAAAACTACCTAAGTTAATTTAGTAAATCAGGTGACATGAATGTCGAATATTAAAGCTTGGAAACTTATAAGCCTGTTTTGTTTGTTCGCAGTGCTTATGGGTTGTCAATCTAAAGAAGAGCAGCTGCAACAAACAATTCAAGAGTCTATTAAAAAAGCAGATACAGAGCTGTCACAGCTTGGTACTGCGCTTGATAATGGGAATGTGCGCAATGCTGTATTACTTAAAGGATATGGCGAGCTCCTTAAAAAACAACAACCAGAGCTTACAAAAGTTGTTGATGTAATTACCCTTGATGCAACGCGTCAAGGTGCACTTTATAGTGGTTTAACACAGCGACTTAAAGATATTAAAGGAACTTACTTAATTCCTCCTTACGAAGATACGTTGCATAGTATTGATTTGTTGCGTGATGCGTCTAAACCTACGCTATTTTCTGATGCGTTAACCGATCCTATTAATATGCTAGCTGATATGTCCAAAGGCACTTTAGCGCGTGTAGGCGCAATTAGTAAGCAAGCTGAAGGTGAGGGTGTTGGTAACCAAATGGTAGGTAACCCTAACTATGGTAACTGGCAAACAAATAGTAATGGTATTAGCTTTTGGCAATGGTACGGCATGTACCGTATTTTAGGCGATGTATTTGACCGTGTTGAATATGGTAGTTGGAGCAAGCGCCGAAAGTATAGTTATTACAATGACTATGGCCGTTCGCGTTATTCAAGCCCTAAACAAATTAAAACCCAAAGCGCGCTAGAAACACGCACGCGCCAAACATATCAACGCCAAGGTAAGCAGTTTACAAGCCCTTATGCGAGTAAAAAAACAGGTGCATCCGGTTTAAGCCGTAGTAGTTATACGCCACCAAAAAGCCGCAGTAGTTATTCTCGTTCTAGCAGTTATAGCAATAGCTCAGGATCGGTGCGTGATAGCGGTAGCAGAACCTCTCGTGGCGTGAGCCGTGGTAAGTAAAAGAATAAAGTTGGAGTTAGAATAATATGTATGAATTTAATGGAATAACTATGTGGTCGCTACAAGCATTGGCGATTGATTTTGCAATTATTGTTTTATTATTTGTAAGCCTTAAATATATAAAAGGCTGGGTTTCAAACTTACACGCAAATGATGAAATAACAGAGCGTGATAACTTTGCTTTTGGTATTAGCTTTGCCGCTGGTTTAGTGGCACTGGCGATTGTATTAACAGGTGTAAGTAGTGGTGCTTTTGCTGCAACACTGCAACAAGAAGCACTGCAAATGTTAGCTTACGGCGCATTAGCAATTGTACTTATTAAGTTGGGTCACTTTTTTCAAGATAAAGTAGCGCTTCGTAAAGTAAGCCTGCACGACGAAATAGTTAAAGGTAACGTTACAGCTTCAATAATTGATTTTGGTCATGTTGTTAGCGTTGCAATAGTTATTCGCTCAGCACTTTTATGGGTGGCTACTGATGGCTGGCATGGCCTTCCAATTGTAATTGCTGCCTTTATTATAGGTAGTGTTGTATTACTACTTGTTAGCCAGTACCGAGTGCAGTTATTTAAGCGTACAAACAAAAGTGGCGACTGCCTACAACAAGCAATTGTTAATGGTAACTTAGCTGTGGGTATTCGTTACGCTGGATTTTTAATAGGTAGTGCATTAGCTATTACAGCTGCAACGGGTGTTGCGCCATACGCTGCTGATAACATTAATGCGAGTTTACTATACTGGGCTATTAGCGCTGTAGTGAGCCTTGTCGCATTTATTATTTTGCACTTAGTGACAATTAAAATAATTTTATCTGGTTGCGATATTTCAGATGAAGTTAATCGTCAAAAAAATGTAGGTGTAGCAGCTATTTCTGCAGCAGTATCATTTGCTGTAGGTATCACTATGGCAACCTTACTAGGCGCATAATCAGTGTCATCAACCAACACTCCCCCAAGTAAGTCTCGCTTACTTGGGCACGATATATTACTAATTACTGTTATGGCCGTGCTTGCTGGGTGCGGCCTTATTTATGAATACTTACTGTCTCATTATGCGGGCCGTGTACTTGGCTCAGTAGAAAGCGCTATTTACGCCATGATCGGTACTATGATTGTAGCAATGGGCTTAGGCGCTTTTTTAGCGCGCTGGTTTAAAGATGCATTTACCGCTTTTGCTTGGCTAGAAAGCATTATTGCTTTGGTTGGCATGGGCTGCATTTTAGCGATAGCGGGTGTAATAGCTGTAAGTTATTCTCTTCCTCATTTATTTTCGAGCATTTTTAACTTACCCCCAGACGTTGTACTTAATGGTTACGTATTTCAAAAGCTACAAGAGTGGTCACGTTTTCTACCTTATGTTTTTGGTTTAATACTGGGTTTATTTATTGGTATGGAAATACCGCTTATAGCGCGCATTCGTCAGCACGTTTATGGCCGTTTTTTAGAAAACAACGCAGGGACTATTTATGGTGCCGATTATATCGGTGCTGGTATTGGTGCAGCCATTTGGGTAAGTATCATGCTCTCAATGCCTATAATGCAAGCTGCAGCGTGGACGGCGTTATTTAATATCATCGCAGGACTCGCTTTTTTATGGCGTTACCATGCCCATGTGCGCTTTGCTAAGGCACTTTTAGTTTGCCATATAGTACTGTTGGCATTGTTTGGCTTTATTTTAGTATTTGGCAGTAGCTGGATGAACAATCTAAGTAATGTTTTATACAAAGATAAAGTAATTTATTCGCAAGCAACTAAATACCAACACGTAGTTTTAACCGAAAGGTTAAGCAAAAACCAACCTCAGCCAATTACCGATTTATATTTAAATGGGCGTTTACAGTTCTCAAGTATTGATGAGCAAATATATCATTCAATGCTGGTTTATCCTGCAATGCTTGCCTCTAACAGACACGACCGTGTATTAATAATTGGTGGTGGTGACGGGCTTGCACTTAGAGATGTTTTAAAATGGCCTGTGAGTGAAGTAACGTTAATAGATTTAGACGCGCAGCTTCTCAATTTATTTGGTCATAAAGACGGTGACTTTACCCCGCCAGAGCACATCAATAAGCGATTACTACAGCTAAACAATAAATCGATGCAAGACTCGCGAGCCAACATAATTGTGGGTGATGCATTTTTAGAAGTAGAAAAGCTACTTGATCAATCTAAGCAGTTCGACACTATCTTAATTGATTTACCGGACCCAAATCACCCTGATCTAAATAAAATGTACAGTGATTACTTTTATAATCATGTACGTCAGTTATTAGCACCCGATGGCGCAATGGCGGTTCAATCAACTTCACCTTACCACGCTAAAAAAGCGTTTTTAAGCATTGCTAAAACAGTTAAAGCCGCAGGGTTTGAGTATGTTGAGCAGTATCAGCAAAACATACCTTCGTTTGGGCAGTGGGGCTGGACTATAGCCACTAAAATGGGTCAGTCGGCTAGTGGCCGTATTAATGATGAGACGGCTATGCCTGTGCCATCAAGATGGATTAGTAAAGAATATTTATTGGCAAGTTTTGTATTTCCTAACCACTACTTTGAACAAGTTAAAAGTATTGAGGTCAATAGGTTAGGATCTGGTCAGCTTTATGATTACTACCGAACTGCATGGCAAATAGAAAGCGAATTGTATAAAAACTAACAAAACATGGTTGACATAATATGTCGACCATGAGAATCTTAACTCAGACATAATATGTCAAACGACAAAAGGCAGAGACATGGAATTAAATGAACTTTCAATAAAATTAGCTTCTTTTGAAACTGAAGGCGCTAACTTTGAGTCTTTCTTGATTGCCAACCCAGGCGAGCAAGATGTTTTACAAGTCATTGTTGATGGAAATGATGAACTTCCAATTTTTGTTACACAAACGCAAGAGCAGTTGTTATGTATTAGCTACTTGTTTGACGAAGATGAAGTTAAGAGTGAATTACGCAACGAGTTAAACGAAACATTACTACGTTTAAACGTGCCAATTCCACTGAGTGCATTTGCTAAAATCGATAACAAATACGCGATTTTTGGTGCACTGTCGGTAAATTCATCATTAGATGACGTTACCCACGAACTAGTGACTTTAGCCGATAACGCTATCGATGCACTAGAAGCCGTGACCTTGTATTTAAACGATTAATAGCCAGTTAGTGGAGTTAAGATTATGAGTATTTTAAAAAAATTATTTACAGCAGTACGTGGCGGCGCTCGTGAAGCAGGCGAAGCAATTGTAGATAAAAATGGCATCCGTATTTTTGAGCAAGAAATTGCAGACGCGCAAAATGCACTTCACCGCGCAAAAAAAAGCCTTACAGAAGTAATGGCTAAAGAAATGCAGACTAAGCGTAAAATTAGCGCTGTAGATGCATCAATCGCTGAACATGAAGCGTATGCAGGCCAAGCTCTTGAAAAGGGCAACGAAGCGTTAGCATTAGAAATTGCAGAAAAAATTGGTGACTTTGAAGCAGAAAAAGCCGAAAACGAGCAAGTATTATCTGGTTTTAGTAACCATATTGTTGCGCTTAAGCAGCAAGTTAAAGATGCTGAAAAATCAATTAAAGAGAATCAGCGCCAGCTTACAATGGTTAAAACCACTGAAAGCGTACAGCAAGCAACAATGGCTGTTAACAGCACGCTTAATACAAACAGCTCGTCTATGACATCGGCTCGTCAATCGCTTGAACGCATTAAACAGCGTCAACAAGATCGTAGCGACCAGCTAGGTGCTGCAAAGCAACTTGAGTCAGACGTAAATGGCGATGACTTAAAAGCAAAAATGGCTGAAGCAGGCATTGGCGACACAAGTCCAAAAAGTGCTGATATTTTAGCTCGCATCAAAGCGAAGCAAAATAGCTAACCATTACGTTTATACTTTAAAAAGGTAACCGAGTTTTGCTCAGTTACCTTTTTTGCTTAGAAGGCAGCCTTCCTATGTTTAATTTTTTCAAATCTAAAAAAGAGCCAGAGCGTCAGCTTAATCATCCGAGCGAGCTAAAAAAAGGCGACATGTTTAGCGTTATCGACTCATTTGCTTATCCGGCATGGTTAAAAGGTGAAACGCTACGTGTTACTGATATTCAGACTTACCAATATCAGCACAGCAGCGATACTGAATTTGTACTTGAGACAAATAGCGGCCAAGTTGTATTTTTACAAATTGAGCAAGATGACGGCGAAGAGTGGGCTAACTTTTCTATTAAAATTCAGCGCAACGAAGTTGAAGAGATATTTGGCCTTGATGAGTTTGCGCGTATTTTTGATGAAGAGTCGTTAACCCACATTACAGTGCAAAATACACCAGAGCGCTTTATGCAGTTTTTAGCTAAAAGTTATCAACAAAGCGAGTCGCCTTATGTGTGTTATTTCCATAATAAAGATTACCGCAACCAAACATTGCCTCGCTATGAGCAAGAAGGTGGTGAACCATGCGAAATGATTTGTTTAGCATCAGATAATGAAGGCTTTGGTTTAAATATCGAAATTTGGGATGGCGGCGAAACCGAAGTATCGCTAACGCTCATGCGTCCAATGTCTGATATTGTAGACTTGTTTCCCGGAGATGCTAAGTGAGTGATGCTAAAGACAAGTGGTTGCGTCAGGAACAAGCTGTACGTGCCACACAAATGGCATTTGATCTAAGCAGTGAAGTTCAAAAGCTGATAAAAAAGCAAGCTATTGACCAAGAGTTAACGCCGTCAGATATGATCCGTAAAATACTTGGCTTAGATGTAAAGTCTAAAAAAACGCGTCAACGTTTATCGTTTAATTTAAATGATGATGAGATTGCGCAACTAGCCAGTCGCTTTGATGTCCCAAGTGATGATAAGCGAGCCGTAAAACAACAAGTAGCTGACTTACTAATTGCTCACACTAAAAAAACTAAGTAGTTGCACTAGATTATTATGAATATTACTCTAATTGCTTATCTACTTATTTTTGCGTTGTTTGGTACTGCGGCGAGTTATTTTGTACGCTTTATTTATGCATATTGGGTGCTTAAAACAATGCCCATGAAGTACATTATAAAAGCGGGTATTTGCGTAGTGCTGGTTGTTGTAATTTCAGCGTTAATTCCGTATTTAGGTTAACGCTGAAATTAGCTTATACGCGACCGTTTTTATTTTATATCAAACGACTGGCATTGGTGATTAATACACAGCGATTGCACTTCAAGTACTGGTGAACAATCGGTTAAGCCTTGTGCTTTATTTTGTATTTTTTCTTGTTTTGTTATTTGTTGAGCAAGCTGTTCTGCTTCTTCTTGAGATGTGTTCAGCGTTGAATAAACAGCATACTTACTCGGTCCGCCGCATGCGCGGGCGCCCACTTCAAGTACTTTGCACTGAAAGCTTGCAGTGCAGCTGTTATTACTCACCATGTTATTCAGATCATAGTTTAAGTCAGATAAGTTTTTACTTTGCTCATTTGACGTCACAGTACTAGCACAACCACTTAGTAGTAAAATGCTGCTAGCAATGCTTAAAATTGATAGTTTAATTGCCGATGGTAAACAACTCATAACGTTATCCTTAAAATGCACTTACCGCTGAACCTTCAAGTTTAACACATTTATTTTCAACACACTGCGTGCTTGGCGTTGTTAAATGCTGACAAATGCTCATCATCCCTTTTTGTGAATTATAACTACTTTCAAGCTTAGTAATTTTGTCGCTAAGGGCTGCTACTTGTTTTTCAGACGCTGATTTTGTTGAATACACAACAAAGCTACTTGGCCCGCCACACGCGCGACTGCCTACTGCACTTATTCTGCATTGAGTGCTGGTATCACATTGCTTATCTGTAATTAGCGTATTTAATTCGGCTTTAGCTGTTTTTATATCGTCTATTGAAACGTTTTTTAAATCAGCTTTTGGTATTTTTTCAGCAACTACGTTCTTTTTAGTATTTTCTTGTAATTGAGTGTTTTCTTTTAGCTTTTGTAGCTCTTGCTTTGGTGCTTCAGCTTCTGAGGTTATTGTTACTTGCTGCGTTTCAGTTGGCGTTTTATCTAAGCATGCAGTTAAACAAAGTGGTAAAAGTATGGCTAACAATGGGGTACGCATAACAAACCTTGATAGTGATGAAATATTCATCACTATCATACACGGTGCATTTTTTACGGCAATAAAAACTATATTATCAAGTAATTAAAGCCGTGAAAAATATCGTTTATTAAAGTCCACCCTGCGTTAGTTTGGTGGGATTAAGTAGCTTTTCGAGTTCACTGCGTGGTAAATCGGTTTCTTGTTCGGCTACATCAATAATAGGGCGGGCTTCCTTATAAGCCTGCTTTGCTATTTTTGCTGCTTTTTCATAACCGATCACCGGATTGAGCGCAGTCACTAAAATTGGATTTTTAGCGAGTGCTTTATCTATATTAGGCTTATTTACTTTAAAGCTGGCAATGGCTTTATCGCCCAATGCTTGTGCGCTATTGGCAAGTAATTCTATGCTTTGCAAAATATTATACGCAATGACTGGCAGCATAACGTTTAGCTCAAAATTACCCGCTTGGCCTGCTACTGTAATGGTCGCGTCGTTACCGATTACTTGTGCGCTTACCATGGCTGCGGCTTCTGGTATTACCGGATTTACCTTGCCAGGCATAATAGACGAGCCCGGTTGAAGTGCTTCTAGCTCTATTTCGCCTAAGCCCGCAAGTGGTCCTGAGTTCATCCAGCGTAGGTCGTTCGCTATTTTCATTTGTGCTACAGCGAGTACTTTTAATTGCCCCGAAAGCGCTACTATGGCGTCTTGTGAGCCGATGTTATAAAAAAAGTTACTACTAGGCGTAAATCTAATGCCTACATTGGCACTCAGGTTTTCTGCAAATTTGGCTGCAAACTTAGGGTCTGCATTTATTCCTGTTCCAACAGCTGTACCGCCTTGTGCCAGTTCGCATACACGCTCTAAGCTATGTCTAATTCCTGCTGCGGCATGGTTAACTTGTGACTGCCATGCACTTAGTGTTTGATCAAATGTAACAGGCATTGCATCCATTAAATGCGTACGGCCCGTTTTAACTATATGGCCTATCTCAGCTTTTTTCTTTTCTAGGCTTTGCGATAAGTTTTCAAGCGAAGGAAGTAATTCATACACTACATTTATTGCGCTACTGAGTGCGATAGCAGTAGGGACTACATCGTTAGAGCTTTGCCCCATGTTTACATCATCATTAGGGTGAATGCTTTCACTGCCTAATCGGCTAGCAAGCGTTGCAATAACTTCGTTGGCATTCATATTTGAGCTTGTGCCCGAACCTGTTTGAAAAATATCAACGGGGAAATGCTCAACATGCTCGCCATCAATAATACTTTGACAAGCTTGCTCAATAGCATTTGCTTTGTCTTTACTTAAATGGCCAAGCTCGCAGTTACTTTGCGCAGCAGCTTGTTTTATATAAGCCAGTGCAGTGATAAATTGCTTTGGCATAGATAAGCCACTAATGGCAAAGTTATTAACTGCTCGTTGTGTTTGCGCCTGATAGAGCGCATCAGTAGGTACTTGTAGCTCGCCCATGCTGTCTGATTCTGTTCTAAAGTTGCTCATAAGTGTGCTCCTTAAAAAGGGTTAAATTCGTGACTAAGAATACGAGCTTCACGCTCAAGTATTAAAAATTGTGCAGTATTGTTATGCACCTTATAAAATCGTTTTAATGCTAATAATGGCTTGTATAGCTGCTCTAAACATTGTTTACGAATAGCATTATGTATAAGAGGGTCGCACATTTTGTTCATAATTTCATGGTGTGTGCGCCTAAGATAAAACTCTTGAAGCAAAGGATTATGTTGTTGCTCAAATTTTTTGGCGACGTTAAGGGCGGTTTCTATGTAATCGGCAACGAGCATGGGGGCATGCAGGCCAGGTCTTAAGCAATGACAAGAGAGTTCTTGATGGTAGCGATGCTGGGCATAATTTGAAGACATAAAAAAAACCGACTCAAGTTAACGATAATAGTTATCATTACATTTAATCGGTTTCAGTGTAAACAGTTATTATAAAAATTATTTGCGATACTAATTTGAGTATTAATTGTAGCCAAGAATAAATATCTGATCTGTTTCATGTTTGGTCATCGCCTGTTGATTATGTTTAGGGTGCGAAAGTAAATCGATTACTGTAGCTCTCATATCAACGGCGTAACTATGATCGTCGGTGGTTTTTTCGGTTATAGCAATGGCTGCGTCTACAGCGGTATAAGGGGGTATATGCATAATTTTATCCTTTGAAATTTAATATAAGTTAAACCCTTTAGTGGGTTAACAATATAAAAGCATATTACGTACCAACCATAATGAGCCAGCTCAACCATATGATAGTTATAGTATTTAAAAATTACCTTTTTTTCATCACGACAAAATAAGCTAAATTTGCTTTACTGTTGTGCATTAATCTACAATTTTGGTGCACAGTAATGACAAAGCCATTTTCACAAGCCTGTGAAAACAATAAAACCCCTATTTTAGAGCAATTAAAGGACGTATTAAAAAATACTAAAACAGTCCTCGAAGTCGGATCAGGAACCGGCCAGCATAGTGTGTTTTTTGCAGAGCAATTACCGCATTTACAATGGCATACAAGTGATCGCGCTATAAACCACGAAGGGATTAATTTATGGCACCGCGAAGCTAATTTAACTAATTTACATGCACCACTTGAGCTTGATTTAAATAATGAATGGCCTGTAGATAAGGTTGACGCTATTTATACTGCAAACACATTTCATATTGTAAGTTGGCAATTAGTTGAACGTTTTTTTGACGGTGTTAAACGTCACTTAAATAGCGACGGTATGTTGTGTATTTATGGGCCATTCAAATACCAAGGTGAATTTACCAGCCCAAGTAATGATGACTTTAGTGCCTTTTTAACAGAGCGCGATCCGTTAAGTGGAATAAGAGATTTTGAAGCAGTTGAACAACTAGCTAAGCAAGCAGGGCTTACGCTTATTAGCGATACTGCCATGCCTGCAAATAATCAGTTACTCGTTTTTAAACGGCAGTAATGAGCTACATTGCTCTTTATATATATCAATATGGCCGCGTTCACGCTTTAAGTAGTCGCTTATTGCATTACTGAAATCGCTATCAACAATATGGTGAGCAGAGTAGGTAAGTACGGGTTCAAATCCGCGTGCTATTTTGTGCTCACCTTGTGCTCCCGAATGAAAGCAGCTGAGTTTATGCTTTATTGCAAACTCAATACCTTGGTAATAGCACAGCTCAAAGTGAAGCGAATCTACTTCTTCACTTGCTCCCCAGTAGCGCCCATAAAGTGTATTCTCACCTACTAAACTAAGTGTTGCAGCAATCACGTTGTCGTCTTTTTTGGCCAGCATAATAACGAGGTTATTAGCCATTAATGCATGTAAAAGCGTAAAAAACTCCATATTTAAATAGCCCAAATGACCAGATCGCTTTAAGTAGGTACGCTGATAAAACTCACAAAACAATTGCATTATCTCGGGCGTAATTTGCGTTCCTTGCAGCCATTCAATATCAATATTTTGTTGCGCTATTTTAGCTCGCTCTTTTTTAAGTGACTTACGTTTTCGTGAGTTAAGTATTTGCAAAAAATCGTCAAAGGTTTCAAAACCTTTATTAAACCACTGAAATTGCACACCCACTCTTAGCATGGCATGTTGCTCAGTTAATGATGTTGCTTGGGCTTGGTCGCAAAAATTAACATGCCACCCCGACCACCTTTGCTCAGCACTGTGTATATTAAGTTGCTCTGTAATGTACTGATACACCGCATTTGGGTTAGCGTGCTCGATAGCAATACGCTTGCCTTCAATAGGGCTAAAGGGAATGCCAGATAGCCACTTGGGATAATATTCTAAACCGTGTTTTTCGTATGCCTCAGCCCATGCCCAGTCAAATACGTACTCGCCGTATGAATGACTTTTTAAATACCCAGGTGCAAGCGCAATGAGCGTATCATCTTCAAAAATAGCGAGGTGATGGGGCTGCCAACCGCTTTTTTGTGTTACGCATTGGCTTTGCTCAAGGGCATATAAAAAAGCATGTTGAGTAAATGGTTCATCACCAAATAAACGTTGCCACTGCGCCTGATCAATCTCATTAATACTGCTAAACCATTGGTGCGAAAACGTTCCCATGACTACTTACCTTGTAGTTGTTCTAAGCTGTTCTACGTTTTTAATAAACGTACTAATTTGCTTTTTAAGCTCGGTAAAATGAGGATTATAAGTTAAGCGTTGTAAAGCCGGATAGTGTTTTAAGTTGGCGCTTGTACGCTCTCCTAGTTGTGGATTTTTTGTTGTTTTACATGTTTTATACAGGGACTCGTCGTTAATAAAGCTGCCACAACTACGATAGGTTGCTTTAATCCCATAATGTGGATTTTGCGGTGAGTTAACAATAGCAATATGCGACATACCATGAATTTTTTTACACTGAGGCGATGTGCATTGCGGGTTATTTACTGTGTAGTCACTAGCAAAGTCTAGCGGTAAAATATCAGTGCTTCCATAAAGTACTAAAGTATCGAGCGGCTTATATTTTACTGAATTATCTTTATGTAATGCACTTAATAATTTTAGCGTGGCACGCGTATCTATCGTGGTATCAATATCGCTAAGTACACTAAAAATAGGTAATTTAAGTGCAGAGCGTTTGTTTAAGCTACTTACGCTTGCAAGTGACATAGCATAGTACGACGCGGCAGCTGCATTTAAAGGAAATGATTCATACTTAGCAAAGTCTACATCGGCGTCTTTATCTATCCAATTAACAAAGGGTATGGCATCAATCCACTTTGCTATCCAGCCGTACTTATTATGTGGCTCGGAGCCTGGCGAATAAAGCATAAGCGCTTTAATTTTGGGTGAAACTGTGTACTTGGTTGCGTAATCAATAAGTAACGCTGCACCGGTAGAGTAACCTGCGAGTATCACCTCATCAAAGTCTTGCACCGAGCGTTTAATACCGTATTTTATTGCCTGTTGCCATTGGCTAACCTCTACATTGAGTAATGCACTTGCGGCGCTTCCATGTCCTGGTAATAAAATAGTACGCACAGTATAGCCTTGTTGATAATACACTTGTGCTAAATCGTGATACGTAAAGGGTGAGTCAGTTAGCCCGTGAACTAATAGTGCAACTTTATTGCTGTTTGGATGCGTAAGCTCAAAAGGGGCAATAATATCTGCAATAGTAGGGTCAGGTTTTCGCGTACCTTGTGTTACTAATTGCTGGTACGTTTGTGTAATAACAGGGCATGGCATATCTGCACGTGGATTGGTTTTATTTATATGTTTATATGCAAAATCTAAGTAATCGTTAAATGGTAAAAGTGCGTGGTAATTAAAGCGCTGGTGGTTGTGCTCTTTTTCAAAGCGTAATAAGCCTTGTTGCTTACTTTTTGTTATAAATTTAAAGTCGCTCGCCTGCGAGATACAGTTTTGAGCGATAGCTGTATGCGAAAAAACACTTAAAACAAAACCAAAAGCGACTCTTAAAACTATTCTTAAAATTAAACCACTATTGTTCATTAACTTCTGCATATTGGACAAGACACTCGGTTAGCTTAATGAGTTCAAGCGGTTTTGCAAGGTGCTGGTTAAATCCAACGGCTTGTGCATGTGCTTTATCCTCTGGCATAACGTCGGCAGTTAAAGCAATAATCGGGAGCTCTTGTTCAGTTTTAAACTGGCGGATCAGTGCCGTTGCTCTATAGCCATCCATTACAGGCATTTGGCAATCCATAAGCACTAAGTCAAAATGCTGCTTTTTAACTATATCAACGGCCAGTTCGCCATTTTCTACTATATACGGCACAATTCCTAACGAGCCAAGCATCGCTTTAATAACCATTTGATTTACTGGGTTATCCTCTGCGACCAAAATATCTAGCGAAGTAATATTAGTATTATCAAATGTAATAACATGTTCTTTTTTAGGTTCTGTTGTTTCTAATCGCATTGAAAATGTAAAAGTAGAGCCTTTATTTACTTCACTTTTAAGTGTTATATCAGCCCCCATTAATTGGCTTAACTCTTTCGCTATGGTTAAGCCAAGGCCTGTACCACCAAACTGCCTTGAGGTAGAACTATCCGCTTGGGTAAATGCGTTAAATAATTTTTTATGTTGGCTTGGTTTTATACCTATGCCGGTATCACTAACGGTTATAACTAGCTGTACTTTATTGGCGGCAGTAAACTCTGTTTCTATGTTTAAAGTAACGCTGCCTTGGCTTGTAAATTTAATCGCGTTGCTACATAAATTAAGTAATATTTGCTCAATTCGCATAGGATCACCAATAAACCAGGTATCAACAGGTAGCTTTGAATTAACTTGCCATTTAATACCTTTGTTAACTGCGCTTTGCTCAAACATGTTGTTTATACGTGTTATTAAAGCACCTAAGTCGAATGCAATAGATTCAATAACTAACTTTTGGGATTCTATTTTTGATATATCAAGAATGTCATTAATTAAGTTTAATAAACTTTTAGATGCTGAGTTTATTTTATCTAAATAGCCAATGAGTGTATTTGCATTGTCTGTTTCTCTAGCAAGTGAAGAAAAACCAATAACGGCGTTTAATGGTGTTCGTATTTCGTGGCTCATATTCGCTAAAAATTGGCTTTTAGCCTGATTAGCTAAATCGGACTGCTTCTTTGCTTGTGCGAGTGAGTGAGTACGCTCTGCAACTTGACGTGTAAGTGCGATTTGTTGCTGATTAAACAGCAGTAAAACCATTAAAATTAAAGAACATACGGCAACTTGAAGTATGAGTAATAATAAAGTTAGTTGACTATTATGTTGTGTTAAAAAGCTTTCTTTAAGGGCTAGTTTTACAATCCATTTTTGCCCTGCAAAGTCCACATCAAACGACATTAAGCGGCTGCCTTTAGCTTGCTGAACATTTTGAGAGTAATTACTATAAAACGGCGGAGTGTTTGTATCTTCGTATATACCAATCGAAAACATATCAGACTGTTCTTTAGAAATTGCCTGCTCAATAATACTACGCACTAAAAATACACCAGTGGCATAGCCTTTAATTGTTTTTTCATCACTATGCTGGGAGTACACAGGGGCAAATAATAAATAGGCTGGTTTAGGTTGTTTGGTTTGCACCAACTGAATTATTTTAGTTCCTACTGGCATGTACTTTATAGCGGGGTTAAGCAGAGAGCTTTTTCGATCAGGGTTTGAAAATACATTAAAGCCAATAGCTTTTTGATTACCATTAAAAGGAGCTATGTATTTTACTATCACAAGGGGATCGCTACTTTCAAGAGGTTCGCCAACTACATCAATATCTAAATGATAAATGTTTGATATTTCTTGGGCAAAGACGTCGCGTTGATCTTGAGGTATTTTTGCGTTCCACGATAAGGCGTTAATAAATGCGTGCTGAGTTAGTAACTGGCTAGCATAAGAATAAAAATCTTGCTGGCTTAGCATGGGAGATGACTGTACCTGACTTGCTAGGCTCTGCACTGCAATAATACTACGATTTGTATATCTATAAAGGCTGTTTTCTATAACATGGACTTCACGTTCAGCAATTTTAATAGTGTTTATACGATTTTCTTGATCGTATAACTGCGTTGTTACCGCGACTGATAAAAATAAAATAGAGCATACTGCAATTGTCGGAAACGCCGATATATTATGTTGATTAGACTTTTGTGGTAATAAAGAAAGTAAAAGCGGAGTCGCAATTAATACTCCTAATGTATCACCAAGCCACCAGTAAGTAACATTCTTCCAATGATTATCAACACTGTAAACCGAGTTGAATTGGCTTAAGGCAAATACGCCAAAGTTAGCCGAAATTAAGCTGACCAATATTGCTATGACAAGGATAAAGTAAATTATATTTTTGCGCTTTTTAAAGCGCAGCGGGTGCCCAAGCCAATACTTTAAAAGAGCTGCGCCGACCATTGCCTGTATAACAACACCAAAGGCGATATACATAGCCTCGTTAAATGAGTTACCGACCAGGACTAGCTCATGAGCTGAACTATCAAAAATATTTAGATTAAATGCAATTGCAGCTACAAATAGAGGCGGGATAAAGCGCCACCACCAAATATAACAGCCAACTAAAGCTATGCCGGCAGGTAACCAAATTGGAATTATTTGCGAGTTAAAAGCAAGTTTAGTGAGTGCTATGCCGACTAAAAAATATGCCAAGGCAAACATGATGTAAAAAATAATGGAATGATTTTTAGAGTTAAAATTTTTCACATAAGGTCCAAGCAATTATTATTGTCGTTTTGAAATATCAGTATAGCTAACAGTAAGTTATTTTGGTTATTTTTATAAAGGTAACTGTTTTTTGCTAAATGACTGCTTTAACACAACTGTTGATTCTATATTTGCGATACAACTTAAGCCACCTAGTTGATGTTTCACAAACGTTTCGTAGCTCTCAAGATCATGTGCAATGATTTTTAATAAATAATCATAGCTTCCTGATATTACACAACACTCTAATACATGTGGTAACTTTTCTACATGTTGCTCAAATTGCTCTGCAGCACTTACCGAGTTTTGGCTTAATCGTACAAACGCATATACCAACACATTAAGGTTAAGTGCTTTAGGATTTATGGCGGCGTGGTAGCCGGTAATAATGTTTTCTTGCTCTAACTTTTTTATACGCCTTAAACAAGGCGTATCCGATAGGTTAATACTGCTGGCCAAATCTGAAACCGACATACGAGCTTGGCTTTGCAGTGCAATGAGTAATTGCTGATCTTTTTTATCTAACATAGTTGTCGGCTTTTATTAATTATTTTTATATTTGTAGTGATTATTGCTAAGTATTGCAGTTTTTACTAATTTTTTTGGCGTTTTACCCTCATTGAACTCTGTTAGCATTTAACTATAAAAATAATAGAGCACAACAATGAACACACATACCGCTATTTTCGATCACTGGATACGAACTGAGTTTGTCACTTTAAATAGTGAATTAGAGCAGCTTTATTGGCAGCAAACCGATAAAGCAAATGTAGAAGGGGTAGGCGAGGCCTTAAAGCAACAATTAGAAAAAGAAGGCAACGTATTAATTAGCAATTTATTAGCCGAGGGAAACACAGATCAAGGCTTTGATAGCGCTTTTGACTTACTCGGTAACGTAGGATTATTTATGGCAGCGTGTAGGCGCCATGAAATTACTGAGCCAAGCAGAGAAACCACTTCACCGCTAATAGAAGCCTCAGCGCTTGCTATGCATATAGGCGCATCTATTGGCGTAACCCCTCGTTTTGCTACCGCCCACTTAACTACTCATAACAAAGCACTTAACGGTATTTATAAACGATTTACCAATTTACCTGATGAAAAGCTGTTTCTTGATTATAACACTCAAGGCATTTTGGCCTACAAACGGGCAAGTGATGCATTATTAAAAATATTGCCGTTAGGTATTTCACATCCCTTGTGTGGTGAGTTATTAAAAGTAGCTAAACAAGCGCTTATAGATGTAATTGAGTCAAACAATGCACTTTATTCTGAGCTCGATACAGATCGCTTTTTTAACTGCGTTCGCCCTTATTATAAACCGTACCGTGTAGGTAAAGAGGTTTACAGAGGGGCAAATGCTGGTGACTTTGCAGGTATTAACGTGATTGATATGCTGTTAGGGCTGTGTAGTGCAAACGAGCCTAGTTACTCGCAAATGCTGGTGGATAAGTTTTTATATATGATGCCAGAGGATCAACAAATCCTGCTAGAAGCCATGCGTATGCAAAGCTTTATGGATGACTTTTTACAAGCAGAGCAATATAAAAATACAGATTGGTTTAAAAGCCACGCAACGTTATTTATCCAAGTGTGTAAATTACATGGCGACACCGCAGTCGGTCATCATAATCAACTGGTTGAAAAGTTTATTGCTCAGCCTTCAAAAAATATGCAACAGCAGCATATGAGCAAGGTAACAGCAAGTGGTCCGCCGCTTAATGTGTTACTTGATTCGCTCGAAAAATTAAGAGATAGGCGAGCCAGTGCCAAACGCGACGATATAAAAACACGTTTTGACGATCTAAATACACTTAAAGAATGGGTTAAATAGCATGCTTAAAAATGATTTTTGTATGGCTGATGGCTGTTATTTACTAAACCACTCGGTAGGGCGTCCTCTTAAAAATACGCAGCAATATTTAGCACAGCACTACTTTTTACCGTGGGAGAGCTCAAATAAAGAACCTTGGCAACAATGGCTGCCCGCAGTTGAGCAATTTACTACCGCGCTTGGTAAGTTATTTAATGCGCCTAGTTCGCAGTTTTGTCCTCAGGTTAATTTATCAAGTGGCTTAACAAAATTGCTTATGTCGCATCCACGGCTACAGCAAAAAAATTGTAAAGTGCTTATGGCGCAAAGTGATTTTCCGAGTATGGGTTTTGCAATGCAAAAAGCGTTGCCAAAGTGCGCGCAAATCATATTTATACCTGAGCACGAAAACCTAACTGATATTAGTGTTTGGCAGCGTTATATAACCGCCGACATCGATTTAGTTTTTATAAGTCATGTATATTCAAATACAGGTGTACAGGCGCCTGTGTACGATATTGTAGCTATAAGTAAATTTACCAATAGTTTATCAATAGTTGATGTTGCTCAGTCAGCGGGTGTTATACCGCTTGATTTAAGCGTGCTCGATGCGGACTTTATGATTGGCTCGAGCGTTAAATGGTTATGTGGTGGCCCAGGTGCAGCTTATTTATGGGTTAACAAAAATCAAATAGAGTATTGTGAGCCTAAAGATGTGAGTTGGTTTTCGCATCAAAATCCATTTGAGTTCGATATTAATAATTTTGAATATAACAGCAGTGCGCTTAAGTTTTGGGGTGGCACCCCTTCTGTAGCGCCTTATATTATTGCCGCAAATAGTATTACCTACTTTGCAGAGCTAACAGCTCACAAGGTAAGGGTGCATAACTTAGCGATGCTTACGCTTATTCATGAGCAACTAAGCGAATATGTTGTATCACCTATGAGTGGTGATAAATGCAGCGGGACTGTTATTTTGTTTTTTAACAAGCAGCAAGACCATGTACTTACAGAGCTTAATAAAGCGAAAGTCAGTGTAGATGCTCGCAAATTTGGAATACGAGTATCGCCACATATTTATAATACTCAAGAAGACGTTGCGCAATTTATTTCTATAGTAAAACGAGCGCTTAAGGGTTTTGGCTAAGCTGCTGCTTTCTTTGCTTTAATGACTCTATTTTTTGCTGCGTTTGACTAATTGATGCGTCGTAGGCTTGTTTTAATGAATTTGTTTTAGTTGCGATAGCATCAGCAATAGACGAAGCGCCTAAACGATTGGCCTTATCTTGGGTCATATAATCTATTTGTTGTTTTTTAGCTGCGTATTCTTTTTGGCTTTGTTCAATAGATAGCTCAAGGCGCTTTATTTCACGCTCTATTTGCTGAACTTCTAAGTAGTCATCAACAGAGGTATCGGTAATACCTTTACCGGGCGTAGAGCTTTTATATGCTTCAATTACATTTATATCTTTTAGAGTAATAACTTGTGCATCTTTAGCGCAAGGCGTTTGGCTAAAAGTAGGAACGCCCTTAATTACACACTTATACACTGTTGTACTTTGTGCCAAGGTAAAAAATGGTGCTGCCGCGCAAAATGATAGCAATATGAACCGGATCATAGCTAAACCTAAAAGTGGCTAAAGTTGTGTTAATAATGCCCTAAGTTATTACTAGGCACAATTTGTTTAGTTTTTATAAATTTTAGGCACAAAAAACCACAATCAAGTGGTTTAAATTACGTATGGTCCAGAGGGAGGGATAGACTTGCTTACATCCATGTAATCAATCGCTACGCGACGCTTGCAGCGGCCTAAAATATTCCAGACATTTTGTCGAACCATGTCGAGGGTTCTCACCCTCCCAATTTAGTATCGGTGTTAAATTTTAGGCACAAAAAAACCACAATTAAGTGGTTTAAATTAAGTATGGTGGAGAGGGAGGGATTCGAACCCTCGATAGAGCTACAAACTCTATACTCCCTTAGCAGGGGAGCTCCTTCGGCCACTCGGACACCTCTCCAACGCATAACCGGTTGTATTGATGGAATAAAAAAAGCCACCAATTAAAATATGGTGGAGAGATAGGGATTTGAACCCTAGATGGGCTATAAACCCATGCCGGTTTTCAAGACCGGTGCATTCGACCACTCTGCCATCTCTCCGTGACGCAGAATAATACTTAGGTGATACCGCTGTGTAAATAGCAAAATGACTGTTTGCCTAAAAAATATACGTAAATGAGGTTTTTTTTGTAAATAAGGGGAAATTAAGGCAATTTTTAATAAAATAAATAGGTTGCAGCAAACAATGGGAGCTAAATAAGTGACTTCATTTAGTGGTTGAGTGTTCGCTGCACCGAAAAATAATCATGGTTGGGTGATTATTTATATTGAGCTGCACCGCTAAGTGCTAGTCTTTTACCAATCGTGTTAAGTTTAGCTAACATTCTTGCTTTACGGTTAGTTGGTTTAACGGCTACTTGCGCTACTGCTGTTTGATTTAATGTATTAATTGGTTTCATTATTTTGCTCCGGTCGTATCTGTTGAAATCGCGTGCATTTTGCACGTTGTTTGATTAAAAATACAACGATAAAAATTGAGTCTGAGGGATTAGTTAAACTAATCTGAATTGATTTTATTAATATGCGATTCAGTAAGTTGCATTACTGTTTTTGCATAGCTATTTATATAACGGTTGGTTTTAACCCCTTTGATGTTGGGGTTTTTGGTTTTTTAATTTATTTTTATGCATTTTATACAATGTTTTTTGATTATTTATTCAGATTAAAAAAATTTAATTAAACGTTTGTTATCTCACTCTAAAATACATTGCTGGAAACAAAAGCTTGTCACTACTTATAATTATTAAACCAAGTATCAAAAAACAGAGCCAAAAATCATTGGCATGGCTTAAAAATATCTGTAAAAAACGCAGCTTTTCTTATTGTATATTTACTACAACGGGAAGCTTTGACGATGACTGCGCTCAAATAAGGTTGTTACTGAGTAAATTTCCCAAAGTAGTTGCACTAGGTGGCGATGGTACATTGAACTTGGCGGTCAATGCGCTAATAGGGAGCAGTTGTTCGTTAGCATTATTACCTTGCGGTACAGGTAACGATTTCTCCAGAGGGTTTAATTGCAAAGAAGATGATTGGCGAAAGGCATTATTTAATACACCGACAGCAATTGATATAGGAAAAATTAATAGCCGCTATTTTATTAATATTGCAGGGGTAGGATTTGATGCTCATGTGATTAAAACTATTAACGATAAAGCTAATTTTTCATCTTTTGATTACAGTTGGACGAGCATTAAAGAGCTATTTTATTATCAAGCTCAGCAGTTACAAGGTACGTTTAATAACGATGCTCGGCAGTATCAAAATTTAATTACTGTATTTGCTAATCATAAGTACTTTGGTGGCGGGCTAAAAATAGCGCCAAAAGCAGATTTAACTGATGGCCAGCTTGAGTGTTATCAAATGCGATCGGGTGGGCTTTTTTATAATGTAATAAGCTTTATTAAGTTATTTTTTAAGCGTCATGAGTATATAAAAAACCTTACCTATAGTCGCTTAAATACAGCTTCCATAAAAACTGAAGGGTTATTGATTGAAGCAGATGGTGAGCTGATAGGTAAAACTCCTGCAGTTGTTAGTGTGTATGGACAGGCCTTACTTTTTCATATGCCAATAAAAAAGCGCCTACAGTAAAGTAGGCGCTTTTGCGTTAGTTGCGTTAATAACGCGTCTAACTGGGGACGGAGCCACTTTTAGCTATTGCTCTATTAGCTAAAAAGGCGTTAATTCGTTTTGTTGGGGTAAGCACAATGGCGTTACCTAATAGCACTAAGCTAAACCCTGCAAAGGTATTTGCGTGCCATTCAAAGCCTTCAAAAAAGCTACTCAGTGTTACTGCCACTAATGGGAATAAAACAATAACGTAGCTGGCTTTTTCAGGGCCTATATTTTTTAGTAGTGCAAAGTAACAACCAAAAGCGATTACTGTGCCAAATATTGATAAATAAAGTAATGATAACCAGTAGCTAGTTGGGGCGTTTAAACTAAATTGCACATCGTTCATTAATACATATAAAGCTAAGCCTATAGCACTATATAACATGCCCCATGCATTGCCCTGCAATACGCCAATTTGCTTACGAGAATTACGAACGCTTATCATGTTGCCCAATGAAGCCACAAAGGTGCCACCAAGGGCAAGTAGTAACCCGACCAATGCACCGTTACTTAAGTCGAACTGCTGTAACTGTGGCCAAAACAGACACGTAATACCTAATACAGCGAGTGCGGCACCGGTATAAATTCGTTTTGAGATAGGTTTACCAAAAAATAGTCGAGTGTTAACTATGTTCATAACCAGCAATAGTGAAAAGGCGATAGAGGTCATAGCGGAGGTTAAGTAATTTTGTGCCCAGTAAAGCATTAAGTAATTTAAGGCAAAATTACAAATAGCCAACAAAGCAAAAAAGCCATGATCGATTAATGAAAAGCGCATATCCGGTTTTTTGTACGCTACATATAACCACATTAAAAGTGCTGCAATAGCAAAGCGATAAAATAACGATAGCTCTACCGCAATATCACCTAGCTGAAATTCGATGGCTAACCAAGTAGAACCCCAAATTAAAACGGTTGTAATGTATAGCGCTGCACTTTTCATGGTTACTCTCCAAAGCCCGATTGAATGGCTATTTTAAGACCTGTCTGTATACTTACCATATACAGAAAAGTAAAAATGTAACCTATACAGATTTGGATGCGTGATGATAAGACAAAAAAATAGCCAGGGGCATGAGTTTCTATATCAGCAAGTTATTCAGTTGATCAGAGATATGAGCGCCCAGCAGGTTTTACTTCCTGGCGAAAAACTTCCATCACTGCGTAAAATGGCAGATAACTTAAACATTAGTATTCCGACAGTGAAGCAAGCTTATCAAACACTTGAAGATCAGGGGTTAGTAGAGGCACGTGAAAAATCAGGGTATTTTTTAAAAGTCGTTAGCATGGCGCATAATTTACCTAAGCGAGTTAAATTAAGTCGCGAACCTGTTGTGGTAAATAAACAAGCCTTAATAGAGCAGGTATACAGTGCGATTCATCAAGCTAATGTAGTTCCTTTTGGTATCGCTAATCCAATTGCTGCTGCACCCACCGATAAAGCACTCGCCAGAAACATGCGCCGTGTAATGACAATTGCGGGCAGTAAAGCTATTAACTATGGACCAACAGATGGGTTTGTACCGCTGAAAAAGCAATTGGTGCATCGCTATTTAGATTTTGGTATTGGCATAAATATGGACGAGCTTGTGATCACCAATGGTGCGCAAGAAGCCATGGCTATTGCACTTAAGTGTGTGACAAAGCCAGGCGATGTAGTTGCCATTGAGACGCCTTGCTATCACGGGATTATCGAGTTAATAGAAAGCCTAGGGCTTAAAGCGCTCGAAATACCACTGTGCCCAGATAATGGTATTTGGTTAAGTGATTTGGAACGCGCTTTAAATGAGCATGATATAAAAGCGTGTTTATTCTCGACTGCAATTAGTAACCCTGTGGGCAGCTTTATGCCTGATACAAACAGACAGCAGCTGGTGGAGCTACTTGAAAGTCATGACGTAGTGCTTATTGAAGATGACGTATATGGCGATTTATATTTTACGGCAAAACGAGGCACACCTGCTTTAGCGTACTCTAAAAAAGGATTAGTGATTAGTTGCTCATCTTTTTCTAAAACGGCAGCGCCGAGCTATCGTGTAGGTTGGTTAGTTGCGGGTAAATTTGCAACGCAAGCAAGGCGATATAAAAGAGCACTAAGTTGCTCTGCTTCGTTAATAAACCAATGGACGTTATCTGAGTTTATTGCCAGTGGTGAGTACGACCGAAATTTAAAAGTACTTAGGCAACGCCTGCGCGATAACAAAGAGCGTATGCGATGGTGCTTACAACAAGCTATGCCAAAAAACACACGTATAAGCGATCCAAAAGGAGGCTGCGTTATGTGGCTAGATTTAGGAGGCGAGTACGATAGCCAAACATTGTTTTTACTTGCGCTTGAGGTTGGTATTAGTATTACCCCTGGGCTTGTTTTTTCGGCCTCTAATAAATATAAAAGCTGCGTAAGATTAAGTTATGGTGTGCAATGGAACGCGCAAATTGAGCAAGCAATAGTTACATTGGGTAAGCTTACTTTATTAGCTAAAAAATAAGTCAACGAAATACAAAAAAGCAGCATTTAAGTAAACTTAAGTGCTGCCAAAGGGATGTTAAATAACATTTGCTGTACTAATTTTGTTTAAAGCTGAATAACTGGTAACCTTCAAGCTCAGGCACTTGCATTACTAATTGCTCTTCTTGTTTTGCAATATCAGCAAAGTTTCCACATAAAGAGTTGGCACGTTCTTCTAGTGCGCTTGCATGTAGCTCTACTTTTTCTTCTATTTGTGCACCCATATTTTCCATACGTTGTTCAAAGGCATCCATATCACCGCCTGAACCAAGTAACTCAGAACCTAAAGCTACTAAAATACTGCCCATTGATTGCATTACTGCTGATTCAACCGCTGTTTCTATCTGCTGCTCAAATTGTTGTTCAAAGTTTTCGCCAAATTGATTAAAACTTTGTTGGCCCATCACAAATGTACCTTGCTGGTAAAATGTGTTTTCTACTTCGATTTTAATGTCATCCATAAGCTCAGACATATTATCAAGACCGTCAATATTAAATGCATTGCCTACTTCTTCTAATGCTACTCCGGCAATTTTAACACCCTCAAGCGCTATATTAGCTACTTCAGGTAATTGAGTGCGTAAGCTATCAGAGTACTTAGTTAGCGCGTCGCGCTGCGAATTATTCAGCGCTACAAGTTCGCCATTTACGGTTAAGTCACCATGGCTATTAAACTGCATGGTTTTATTGTTGGCGGTAAAAATTTCCAATTCGTTTGGCTTAATGCGCACATCATTTTTAAATTCGACGTTACATTCATCATTACTAAATGAAATTGCAGAATCGTTATCGTTATGAGCCATAGCGGCTGGTGAACAAATTAATGCGCTAACTAATAGTAATTTTTTCATGTTTGTTCTCTACTTTTGTTGATGACGATTAATTAATAACAAGTTTGATGCCAGTTTTATTTTTTAATATAAAACATATGGTTAACTGTTTTTGTTTGTTTTTTAGTAAATGAAATCAATTAATAAATAACTATTTTTTAGTCAAATTGGCTAACTAATAAAAATTAATAAATTTTATTTATCGATACGATAAAAAACTCTCACTTTCCTCAATTCAAATTTAGCGCTATTTATTCACATTACTGACATGAAGACTATTTACAGTAGTCACGTGGCTTTATTTTGATGTTAATTTGCACAGCATTTTGACGTTAAACATTTTAATTTTACCGACTATTGCGATAATAAAATCCTTGGTTGGTCTCAAACACTTTATGGAGTGGGTTGTGGGTAAGACATTTAGTTACGATGCGCTAGATGACGATTTTGTTGAAGACGAGTACGAAATGCTCGGCCGTAATCAACACGATAAGAACAAGCAAAAGGTTAAAAAGAAGTTGGAAGACTACCTTGAGCAAAAACGCTTGCGTAAAAATCTAGGCGAAGACGATTTAAGCGATTACACCGATTAAATTTCACTAGTATAAATAAAATACCAATTAATATTGAGAGTTTAAATGTGCAGTTATGCGTATGTTTAAGTTTCAATAGTATTGGCAATAAAGAGGCCTAGCGCCTCTTTATTACTTTTTAAAGCGTGCTTTTAGCCTGTGCCAAAGCTTTTTGAATTGTAAGTTCTAGCTTTTGGGGTTTAGTAAAAGGTGCATAACGTTTAATTGGCGTGCCATCTGCGGCAATTAAAAATTTAGTAAAATTCCACTTTATTTTACGTGTTAAAAAACCAGGTAAAGCCGATTTTAAAAAACGAAAGACTGGGTGAGCATGCTTACCGTTTACATCTACTTTGGCCGCCATTAAAAAACTCACACCAAAGTTAATTAAACATCCTTGCTCTATTTGTGTAGCGTCGCCGGGTTCTTGCTGACCAAATTGATTACACGGAAACCCTAAAATAACTAAACCTTGGCTGGCATATTTATTATGCAAAGCTTGCAGCGACTCGTATTGGTAGGTAAATCCACATTTACTTGCGGTATTAACAATAAGCACAACTTTACCTTCAAAATCACTAAAGTTAATAGGTTGACCCTGCAAGCTTGTTGCGCTTAATTGATGGAATTTGTGCATATTGGCGTCTTTTTTATTATTGTTATCGGTATTTTAACCTGAGTACAGTATTTCATAAAGTACAAAGAGTGCTCTAATTTAATATTAAAAATAGCCCCATACCGGCAAGTGTTGTGTAATAAATATTATGTGTTTTATAGGCAACAATGATGGCGACTATTGCTGCGCTTAAATAAGGGTTTTGCCAGTTTAAGTTAATGCCATCTTCATTTAAAAATACGATAGGCACCCAAATTGCTGTAAGCACCGCAGGTGCGCTAAAGCTTAAAAATTGCTGCATTTTAGGACCTACTTTAAACGGTAAAGCGCGGTGTAAAAATAAATAACGCGTAAAAAATGTAATGCACGCCATGAGTAAAATAGTTGTCATCATAGCGTTGCTTCCTTTTTAGCGGTTAGCCTTGCTGTGCTGTAACCTGCGGCCATTGCCAGCAGCGCTGAGCAAACAAGCCACAACTCAAATCCTGTACTTTTTAAAAGCGTTGCGCTAACACCAGCTACAATTACCGTAACGAGTGAGGCCAAATTTTTGATTCCCGGAATAACCAACGCGATAAACGTCGCGGCAATTGCAAAGTCGAGCCCTAAATTAGTTAGGTCGGGCAGCATTGTGCCCGCTACAATGCCAATTAACGTCCAAATATTCCATGCAATATAAAAGCTAAAACCAGCGCTTAATGCGTATATTAAGCGTGTTTTTGTTCTATATGCTCTTCGATGATGAGAAAACGCAAACAGCTCGTCGGTTAAAACAAAACTTACTGGTAAGCGCCAACGCATAGGTTGATCAATCACCTTATGACGCACGGCTAACCCGTATAAAAAATGCCGAGAGCTAATAATAAATGTTGTGAATAAAATTGTGAGCAATGGTGTGTTGCCCGCCATAAGTTCAATCGCAACAAGCTGTGCAGAGCCTGCAAATACTAATAACGACATTGCTTGGGTTTCAAAGGCGCTAAAACCATTTTGAATCGCTAAAGAGCCGCATAAAATACCCCAAGGAACAACGGCTAAACACAGTGGTAGCATATCTAAAAAGCCTTTTAAAATAGCTTTTTTAACTGGTTGCATGATATTTACTCTCACGGCTTGTAGAATGGCTCATAAGGATACCTTAATATTATGATGTTAAAGTAGTTAACAAATTAAATAATACTGTTTTTTTAAGGATAGGCACAATGACGACGTTAAAAGTGTGGGATGGGTTTATTAGATGCTTTCATTGGTTTTTGGTTGTAAGTATTGCAGTGCTTTATTTTAGTATTGAAGAGGGCATGATTGAGCTTCATTTTGTTGCTGGCTTTTTTACTTTAGCACTTATAGTAACACGTTTAATTTGGGGTGTTATTGGTAGTAAAACCGCGAGATTAAGTGGGTTACTGCATTCTCCTAGAGCTATTTTAAAGGCATTAAAATCACCAAGCGAATCGTTAGGCCATTCAGCACCCGGTAGCTGTATGGTGATAGTGTTTTTTATATTGATCATAACGCAACTTGTAAGTGGCTTAATGAGCAGTGATGGTATTTTAACTGACGGGCCGCTTGCTCAATATGTGTCTAGCGATACGATTGATTTTGCCAATTGGCTACATGAGCTGAATTTTGACATTTTACTTTATGCTATTGGCTTGCACGTATTGGCTATTATCATTTATAGAATAAAAGGCAAACCGCTAGTTAAGGCGATGATCACAGGCTCAAAAGAGTTAAAAGCGGATGACTCTGAGGCTAAAGTAACTAAAGCGTCTTGGCCTGCGTGGTTAATATTTATATCTTTATTGGTGTTGCTGGTATTTACGTGGGCGAAAGAGCCTTTAACTTATTTGTTTAGTTAAAAACACATTAAACCAACCTTAAAGGGTTGGTTTTTGTTTTTGGTTACATTCTTTTGTTTGATTGTTATGCGGGGTCGAATTATAATCGCCGCATTGCTGGCAAACTAGCCGAAAGGTTAGGACGCAAAGTTTCCGGTCTAAGGCTTTTTAAAAGCTATGGTAGCGGGACTATTGCATAACGTGTTGTTATGTATCACTTGCCCTCAGTGTATTTTTTGTGTATCCATAGTCTATGGATAAGATTTTGTAACTCTTAAGGTGTTGCCGTGTTTATGCATACGTCGTTGGCCTGTGGAAAGTGGTCAACAATAGGTTGCTTAAATCATCATACCCAATTATTTATTGGTGATGTGGTGAGTGTAACCTTTTACGACATGCAAGGAGAGCTGGTTAGTTTATCATTTGATTACAAGATCACCTCGCTTGAGCAAGGTGATCCTCACGCATGGCCACGTTTAGTTGCCGAGCATATTAATGTGCATGTTCCTCTGGTTAGCGCAGGTAAAATGACCGAACAGGGTTTAATTGTAGCCTATAGAAATAATGAAATTTTTGCTTTGCAAAGCAGTGGTATATGTAAAGCACACGTCGACTTTCATTGTATTGCAAAATGCGATGAGCGTGTTGTTAAGAACCTTGATACTTATGATTACGTGTACCCTGAAAATTGTGAAAACTATAATGCGGGTACAAAGGTATTGCAGCCAAAAAATGGGCATGTATATCAATGCAGGCCTTGGCCATTTAATGAGTTTTGCCGCACGAATGACGATAATAAGTCTATGTTCGAACCCGGTGTAGGGCAAAGCTGGGCTATGGCTTGGCAGCAAATATAAAGCTTAAATTATCTTCCCAAAGGTATAGCGGTTTTAGTAATGAAGCGTTTACCGTTTTAGCCCATCCAACTATTGGATGGGCTTTTTTATTTTTATGATAAACTGCAAATCACATTATTTTTTTAATTGGTTTTGTTGTGTCTCGTCCTGTCTACTCTTTAAGTTTATTACCTAATTTCCCGATTGCTAAACAGCAAGCCCATACATTAAGTACTCATAATAAGATACGTACCGATAATTACTATTGGATGCGTGATGACGATCGCCAGGATGAGCAAGTACTTGCGCATTTACATGCTGAAAATGCGTACTGCGATGAGCAGTTAGCTGCTATGAAGCCACTACAAAATACACTTTTTGAAGAGTTAAAAGCACGCATTGTAAAAGATGATAATTCGGTACCCGTTAAAGACGGGAAATACTGGTATCACTCAGAAGTTCGTGGTGATGATGAATACTCGCGTCACTATAGAAGTACGAGCATAAAGGCCGATAATAAAGAGCTTTTACTCGATGTTAATGTATTAGCTGAAGGATTTGAGTTTTTTGAGCTGGGCGAAGTCGCACTAAGCCCATGCGAGCAGCTTATGGCTTACTCTGAAGATACTGAAGGTCGTCGTATTTATAATGTTCGCTTTAAAAGCTTAGCGACCGGTGAAATGCTTCCTGATGTGCTTGAAAATACAGAAGGACAAGTTGTTTGGGCTAACGACAATAAAACTGTTTTTTATGTAAAAAAAGATTTAAAAACGCTATTAGGATACCAAGTATTTAGGCATGAGCTTGGCAGCGAGCAAAGCCAAGACGTAATGGTCTACGAAGAGCAAGACAGCAGCTTTTTTATGGGACTTGGTAAAAGCCGCGATGAAAGCTTAATTATTATTGATTTAGCATCGACAGAGACCAACGATACATGGGTGCTTGATGCTAATAAGCCCACTGGCGAATTTAAAGCATTAATGCCGCGTGAAGATGGCCACGAGTTTGACGTAGATAAGCTAGGTGACACATTTTATATTGTGACTAACTGGCAAGCTAAAAACTTTAGATTAATGACGGCAACAAACGAAACAATTGCTGATAAAACACAATGGGTTGAGCATACAGCTCACAGAGAGAATGTACTGCTTGAAGGTGTAGAGTTATTTAATGACTTTTTAGTATTGAGTGAACGCGAGCAAGGGCAAGCTCGATTTGTAGTTGTTAATAGGCAAGGGGATCGTATGGCACTTGAGTTTGCCGATCCTTGTTATTATGCTGCAATAGCAATGAACCCAGAGCCAGACACAGGCACTGCGCGTATTTATTACTCAAGTTTAACAACACCAGGTTCTTTATATGATGTTGATTTAGCAACTGGCGAAAAAACACTACTTAAACAGCAAAAAGTACTCGGTAGTTTTAATGCCGATGACTATCAGTCTGAGCGATTAATGGTAACTGCTCGCGACGGAGTTAAAGTACCCGTATCAGTTGTTTATCGAAAAGACAGCTTTAAAAAAGATGGCTCAAATCCGTTATTTCAATACGGTTATGGTGCGTATGGCTATACGATTGATCCAAGTTTTTCAAGTTCATCGCTGAGCTTGCTCGATCGTGGTTTTGTTTATGTAATAGCACATGTTCGAGGCTCTGAAATGCTAGGCCGCGAGTGGTACGAGCAAGGTAAAAAAGAGCATAAACAAAATAGCTTTAGTGACTTTATTGATGTGACAAAAGCGCTTGTTGCACAAGGCTATTGTGATAGCAGCAAGGTGTTTGCCTCAGGCGGCAGTGCTGGTGGTTTATTAATGGGGGCGGTTGTAAACCAAGCACCAGAGTTATATTGCGGTGTTGGCTGTCATGTACCATTTTTAGACGTATTAACCACGATGCTTGATGAAAGTATTCCGCTCACAACAAATGAATATGATGAATGGGGTAATCCAAATGAGCCTCAGTTTTATGATGTAATTGAAGCTTACTCGCCGTATGACAATATTCGCGCCCAAAACTATCCGAACATACTCGTTACTACCGGTCTTCATGACTCACAAGTGCAGTATTGGGAGCCTATGAAGTGGGTTGCAAAAATGCGTGAACTTAAGACTGATAGTAATATTTTAGTATTTAAAACCGATATGGATGCAGGGCACGGCGGTGCATCAGGTCGCTTTAAAAGTTTAGAGGAAAAAGCACTCGAAATGGCCTTTTTTATTGCTTTATTAAATTAACTGCAAAATCGGAAAATTGTATTATCCTATATATAGAAGTTGATATATGTAAGGCGATATATGTTTGGTGCACATGGTGAATTTCAAATTTGTTCACAGCCCCCTCAGATGTATTTAGAATTGAAAGGGAGCTTTATTAATGAAGGCATTACGCTGTTAACTAATGGAGTTGTTCAGGAGTTGAGCACTCACCCTGAAAATACGATTAAGTTTGTGGTTGTTAATTTAAAAGAGTTTGAGCTGTTAACTTTGGATGGCCTCGATTCATTAGAGGCCTATTTTGCCGGTGTAAAAGAACGAGGCTATCAACGAGTTGATTATATAAACATTAATATCATAGCTAAAAATATGTTTGAAAAAGTATGGAAAAATAGCGATGTAGAAGTTAATTTTTATAAAGATACCGACAGCTATTTATTAGTGCACCCAAATGACAGTTATATAAAACAGAACTGGTAACTAACATGAGTATTATAAACCGCTATTGAAGAGGGCTTATAATACTCTCTAAACAACCTTTATAGCGCCGTGAAAGGTTTAAACACATATCGTTTTTCAGCCTTACTCTATAATCGCCACTGTCAGTAGGCATCAGTTCGCAAATAGCTTGTCTTCTTACCAGCGTTGAGCGATGAATGCGAACAAACCCTTCTGGTTCTAGTTGTTGTTCAATATTTTTCATGGTTTCGCGATGTAGTACCGGCGTATTACCTTGGGTAAAATGCAGCTCTACATAGTTGCCCGCGCCATTTATCCAAATAATATCATTGATATCAATTAGCCTTACCTTACCGACATCTTTAACCACAATGTGTGATGATGGCTTTTCAGCTTGTGTGCTTTGCTGGTATTGGCGTTCGGCCGCACTTGCAATCGGGCAAAGGTGAATCAGCTTATCAAAGCACTTATCAATACGTGATGCAGTTGAATCTAATATTAAAAAATCAACAGCGCCAACTTCAAAGGCAAAACTCGCAAAATGTCCCGATTGGGCAATAATGACTAACTTCAGCTTTTTAGCAAGCTCTGTTAAATGCACTATTTGCATAGGGTCAGCTAGGTTGGTTAGTTCGTAAAACAGTACATTGTATTGATCAGTGTCTATTTGATCTAATCTATTTGTTTGAAGAAAAGATTGAGATTCAAAGTGCCGGTGATCTTGCACGCGCTTTGTTAAAAATGTTGCAAACTTAGTGTTACTAACAAAAGTTAATGCATGAAAAGAAGCGATCATTATTTTATATCTCTTGCTGTATATAATAATAAAGACCGTGCTTAGCGGAAAAACTGTTATGAAAAGTACAATATATTTATAAAATAATTGTGACGTACTAATTCATCCCATAAAACCAGCTATTCGTACCAAAGACTACGCCTCATAAATAATGCCCGTAGAGTGTTTAAATAAATCCCCTTACTGTAATCCGCGAAGTAACCATTTAGTTACAAAAATAACAATTCAGGGGAATTATATGACATTAACTAACAAAGGTAGCGCGCGATTATTTAAAAAATCGTCGTTAACAGTTGCGCTAAGCAGCGCAATACTTGCAAGCTTTTCATTTCAAGGTGTTGCAGCAGAAGATGACGAAATAACTAAAATAGAACGCGTACAAGTTACAGGTTCTCGAATTCGTTCAGCTGAGGCAATGTCATCGGCTCCTATTCAAGTTGTAGATAGTGCTGCTATCGATGCATCAGGGTCGTTAAATATTCAAGACTTATTATTAGAGAACCCTGCATTTGGTACACCAGCTATTAGCCGTACTAACTCAAACTTTAATACCGCAAGTGCGGGTGTTGCTACTGTTGATTTACGTAATTTAGGCTCTAACCGCACATTGGTTTTAGTGAATGGTCGTCGTTATGTATCAGGTGTACCAGGTAGCTCTGCTGTCGATTTAAATACTATTCCGAGTCAATTCATCGAACGTGTTGAAATTATGACAGGTGGTGCTTCATCTGTTTATGGTTCTGACGCTGTTGCTGGTGTAGTTAACTTTGTACTAAAAGATGATTTTGAAGGTATTGAATTCGAAGGCCAATATGGTGAATCAAGCGAAGGCGATGATGAATCACGTCAATTCAACTTTACCTCGGGCTTATCAAGCTCAGATGGGAAAGGGCACGCGATGTTCCATCTTGGGTATTCTGATCAAGGTGCTGTTTTTTCACGTGACCGTGACCGCTCGGCAGTAGACCAATTTTCAGGTATCTTCTTTGAAGATGATCCAGTAGCAAACCCAAGTTCTGTATTTGATGCTGTAAGCCCATTTTTATCTTCATTTCCGCCACAGGGTCGCTTTAGCGCTGGGGATGAAACATTTACGTTTAATGATGCAAACACCCTACAAAACTCGTTTAGTACTAACGGTGGCGATGGCGTAGCTGCAAATGGTTTTAACCGAAGTGGCGTACGTACGATAGCGATACCTACAGAACGTTACTTATTTGCCTCAAATGGTAGCTACGAGCTAAGCGACAAGCATAGCTTTTTTTATGAAGGTACTTACGCTGCAACAACAACCGTTTCTGAATTAGAGCCATTCCCTTTTGCCTCTGACGACATCTATGCAAATGGCCAAGTACCAATTGAATTTAATGTAAACGGTGAAATATTGCGTAACGCATTTGTACCTGATGATATATATAACGCAGCAACCGACACCGACGGTGATGGTATGCGTGATATCTTTTTTGCAAAGCGCTTAAGTGATATCGGTAACCGTGGAGCACGAGCTGAGCGTGATACATTCCGTTTAGCACTAGGCTTTCAAGGTGAAATAGCAGATGGTTGGTTCTACGATACTTACTATGTATACGGTAAAACAAAAGAGCAGCAAGTTTCTGGTGGTTTAGTTAACGTACAAAGCTTTCGTCAAGGTTTAGAGGCTGTTATCGATAGCCAAGATTTAGATGGCGATGGTATTACTGATGAGGCTATTTGTATCGATGCGACAGCACGTGGCTTTAACTGTGCGCCGGTAGACATTTACGGTTTCAATTCGCTATCGCAAGGTGCTATTGATTTTGTAAGTGCACCTAGCTCACTTTCAACATCGGTTGAGCAAGAAATCATTGGTGGTAATATTTCAGGTGATTTATTTGATTTACCGGCAGGTACGGTAGGTATCGCTGCTGGTTTTGAATACCGCGAAGAGTTCTCACGTAGTGAATTTGATGCTCTACAGCAAGCTGGCCTTAATGCGGGTAATGCAATTCCAGCAACAGAAGGCTCGTTTGATGTAACTGAATATTATGTAGAAGCAAACATCCCCGTGCTTGATTCTGTAACAATGAATGCAGCAGTTCGTTTGTCTGACTACTCAACAGTAGGCAATACTGAAAGTTGGAACGTGGGTATAGACTGGGAAGTAATGGATAGCTTACGTTTACGTGCTACCCGTGCACGTTCAACACGTGCTCCAAATATCGATGAACTATTTTCTCCACCTTCACAAACTTTCCCAAGTGGTTTAAACGATCCATGTTTAGGTGTTACTAATAGTGGCGGTGGTGCTGCAGGTGATGCTTGTCGTACAGATGTTGGTGTTACAACTAATATCGCTTCAAATGGCGAGTTCACGCTTAACCAGTCTGACTTACAAGGTATTAGTGGTTTTAACCGTGGCAACCAAGATTTAAAAGAAGAAGTTGGTGACTCTGTAACAGTAGGTTTAGTATTTACACCAGAAAATCTAATATCAGGCCTAGACATTACGCTTGATTACTTTGATATCGAAATTACAGATGCAATCGTATCAACACCTCGTCAGTTTATTCTTGACCAATGTTATGGTGGTGGCGATACAAGCTTTTGTGACTTTGTAACTCGTCGTAGTGCGCCATCAGGTAATAATAGTGCTGGTTCACTAGAGTTTATTGACAGTGGTGTATCTAACAGTGGTGGTTTAGGTACAGAAGGTGTTGATTTAACACTAACGTACTCTACTGATATTGGCCCAGGTGCGTTTAGAACTCGCCTTGCTTATACTTACCTAATTGATGGTTATAGCATCCCACTTCCAGGCGCTGATAAAGATGAGTTTGCTGGAGAAATTGGTGCATCAGAGCATAAAGCTAACTGGAACTTTGGTTATAAACTTAACGACTTTGATTTTAACTGGAGCTTAACTTACATTGGCGCTGCAGACTTTGATGATCAATTCTTAAGTGGTTTTGGTATTGCTCCAGGTGGAGTAGGGATTGGTTCAGTGACATATCATGATGTTCAAGCAAGTTACCATATCAGCGATTCAACAGAGCTTTACGCTGGTGCGAGTAACTTATTTGATAAAGAGCCACCACGCATTTTATCGGGTGTGAGCGGTTCAAGTACTGGTACTGAAACAGATGCAGGTACGTATGACCCAATTGGTCAATCATTCTACATAGGTTTTAGAAGTAAATTCTAACCAACAATAACGACACTAATATAGTTACTTAATTCGTAACGTTCACAAAGCCTCAGTATTGCTGGGGCTTTTTCATGGGGAAAAATAATGTAGTAGTAATGCTTATACATTGTTTATCCCAATATATGAGCATTACACCCACTTAAACCCAAAACAACGCCACTGGTAACAGGGGCGTTGTTTAGTATTGGGAGGAGGCTAATATAGTAACCGAATCGCTTGATTATTTAACGATTTATCCCTATTTGTGGCCCTCTTCATTGAGGGCTTTTTTTTGCTGGTTTAGTCTAAGTAAGCCTTTAGCATCCAAACCAGTTTCTCTTGCTCTGAAATGTAATCGCTCATTAGTGAGGCTGTACCTTCATCGTCTGCATCACCAGCTTGGCTTAAAATATCACGCTGCATGTGAATTAATGTACTGTAACCAGCAAGTAGGTTTTCTACGGCTGTAACACCATCACTAATACCTTTAGCTTCTTTAATTTTACTTACTTCAAGGTAATCAGAAAATGCATGTAGTGGTGCGCCATCTAACGTTAAAATACGTTCTGCAACTTCATCTACTTTTAGAAGTAGCAAGTTATAAATTTCTTCAAACTTAACGTGTAGTTCAAAAAAGTTACGGCCTTTAATATTCCAGTGAAAACCACGCGCATTCATGTATTGAATCTGGTAGCTACTCAATAATGTATTGAGTGACTTTATGATGTCTTCGCTTTTTGCGCTGTTTAGACCAATTGCGTTTACATGTGACATAACTTGCTCCTGAATAACCGTTTGTTTGTGAACTTGTGATAAGTATTACTAATTTCGATAAATTAGTAAAATCGTTTAAATGTATCTAGTTAATAGTTTTAACCTATTAGCTGTTTTTGATACCTGTATTCACTTTAGACTATTAATAGAAATGGGACTGATTAATAAAAATACTACCCCTCAAAAATAAATAAAACCCAGAAGTATATAAATCATGATCTAAAACAAACTTTATTCAAGGTAATAACTTAGCTATTTTTTTATTGATGTAGGTCAAAAATCATCCACCCTAACGGCGCATAATAATGTTGTCGAAATAATTAGGAGAGATAACATGCATGCAAAAACAGCGAAACAAAATAAAGCAGAGTTAATCGTGGTAGGAATTGCAGTCATCGCATTTGTGCTTGGGCTAGTCGCGCACTTAGCAGGAGCAAGCTTTGCGAACTCAGATTTTTTTGGTTACATTGCGGCGCCCATTCCGCTGATACTGGCTGTGATATTTTTAATTAGTTATAAAATAGCAGCCAATGCTGAGGATTAATCTTTCTCGTTTAAGCACTTTAAAATGTAATCGAGTACTTGGCGCGAGTAAATCATACTGGTATGGCTTAAATGAAACACTTTATGTTCGGCCATACCTTTAAGTTTGGTTTCATCTAGTAATACAGTGCCATCTGACTGGCTACCTTTGACTATTAAAGGCATAAGCCCAATAGGTAAATCCCCTGCGATACTATAAAGCTTAGCTTTAAAAGGCCAATTAGCATTTTTAGTAAGCAAAAATTCAACACTATTTTTTAAAAATGATTCAAACCCTTTTTGCTTCATTTTTTGCGCTATATGGCTGCCTTTATGTGGAGTACCCAGTGTAATTACCTTCGTAATATTCTGGCTAGCAGGAGAGTTTGCCTCTAGGTAAGCACGTGCAATCAGCCCTCCCATTGAGTGGCATACAAGCGCTGCAGGTTCGTTAGAAATACACTCATCAATTTGTGCAAATATGGTATCGCGGTGAGGGTCGAGCGTATTATAGGTAATGTTTAATACCGTCATACCCGATTCTTCAAGTCGTGAACAAAGTGGGCGCATAACAAAGCCAGACATATACAAGCCATGTAAAACAATAACGTGTTTAACTTTCATATGCTCCCTAATACCAATTTTATTAAAAACATGATCATCCTAGCGTATTAAATAATCCGCTACCTGCGTTAAAAATTATTTATATAAAACAGCTATATGTCATAATTTTCGCCTTGTTATCGACTTATTTATTTGTCGCTATAATACATAACTAATTTAATGCAATTGGTATAACTACCGTAATTACATTAACTTTAGCGGTTTTATTTCAATATTGGTTTTATCGGTATTTACCCATACTTCACCATCTTGAATGGTAATGGCGAGCTTAATTCCACGATCAACCAAAGCAGCAAGTGCTTGTGTTGCTGCGTAATCAAGGCTAAAAATACTTAGATTTTTAAATTCATACAATTTAGGTTGATGTTTTTGCCACCAAATTGCTTGATTGTTTTCACCATAAGTATACAGCACCACTTTTTTAGATTTATTACAGGCTTTTTTAAGGCGTTTCTCATCTGGTAAGCCAAGTTCAACCCATAGTTCTATTTCTTCACTATAGCTTACATGCCAAAGTTCAGGCTCATCATCAGCACTTAACCCTTTAGTAAATTCTAAACCATCACAGCTATTTAGCGCAAAAGCGAGTAAGCGAATCATCAACCTTTGGTCGGTTTCTGATGGGTGTTGAGCCAAGGTTAAATTAAAATCTTGATAAACGTGGCGGTCCATATCGCTAAGCGATAACTGCACTTTCATAATGGTGGATTTAAGAGCCATAACAACTAATCTGAAAAAATTTGCGCCAGTATAGCGCAATTAAATGAATTGCCAGTTAAAATAGCGGTTAATTATACGTTAGGAGTTAAAAATGGCTATCCAGTGGTTCCCTGGGCACATGAATAAAGCCCGCAATGAAATTAAAGAAATAATGCCACAAATGGATGTGATCATTGAAGTGCTTGATGCGCGCATTCCCTACAGTAGTGAAAACCCGATGGTGGCAACCTTGCGTGAAGGTAAGCCGGTCATCAAAATTTTGAACAAAGCTGATTTAGCTGATCCTAAAATGACTCAAATCTGGAAAGATTATTTTGAGCAAGAAAACGGTGTTAAAGCGATTTCTTTTGGGCATGATAAAGCAGCTGAAGTACACCGTATTAATGAGCTTTGTAAAAAGCTAGTGCCGCATAAAGTGGGTGCAGATAAGCAAATTAAAGCCATGATCATGGGTATTCCTAACGTGGGTAAATCTACGTTAATTAATGTATTGGCTGGGCGTATAGTTGCAAAAACAGGTAATGAGCCTGCTGTTACTAAAGCGCAACAACGCATTAAGCTTGAAGACGGTATTATGCTTTACGATACGCCAGGTATGTTGTGGCCAAAAGTAGAAAACGAAAACTCAGGTTATCGCTTAGGCGCTACCGGTGCCATTCGTGATACAGCACTTGAGTATGAAGAAGTAGCAAGTTACACAGCTGAGTACCTATTGCGTGCATACCCAGAGTTATTAAAAGCGCGTTATAAAATAGATGAATTACCACAAAGTGATTGGGAATTTGTTGAAATGGCGGGGAAAAAACGTGGCTGTATTCGTGGTGGTAACCAAATAGACACATACAAAATGTCTGAAATACTAATCAACGAATTACGCGACGGTATCATTGGCCGTATTACTATGGAAACTCCGCAAATGCGTGAGGAAGAAGAAGTAATGGTTGCTGGTTTACGCGCTGCAGCAGAAGCTAAAAAGGCAGCTAAAGAAGAAGAGAAAAAACAACGCCGAGCACGCGCACGTAAAAACCGTCGTTAATTGATTTAGTTTAATTTAACCAACTAAATTACAGACATAAAAAAAGCCCGTAAGGGCTTTTTTAGTTTCATATCTACCGTCACCGATATGAGCAATGTAGCAAGTAAAATAGTAGGGCGGTTACTCATCATCAACATCAAGGGGCGTTGCGGTTCATAACAAGTAACCATAGCTGTTTACGTGCGCCACACGTTGTTTCAGGGTCGAGAAACAAATCAATTCATTCCTTAACAAGTGGTATGCAATCCGTCTTGTTGATATTGATTATCAGTTAGATCTAACAGTCTGTCAACACCTAAATGCAAATAATTCTTATTATTGTGGAGCTTGTTTTTTATTCATATATAAATCGGCTAGTTAGCACTGCCATTTCATAAAAATGCTTATCTTGGTTAAACAATTAAGAATAGGTTTTTGATACTTATTAAATAATTTGATATGGATTTTTAGTATAAAAGCATTGATCTTTCAAAGTTAAAATAAATTCAAGCTAGGAATGATGTTATCGCCTTCCAAGACAGCGACTGCTTTGATATCAAATCAAATAGTCTCTTGTAAAATCTTAGCCCTCAAAGATTAACAGCCTTTAATTAGTGGCTAAAAATATTCGTACTAATTGGATATTTTAAGCCACTAACGCACTTTATTTGCTGTTATACGTAAATTAATCTGCTCCACTAGTACTTTATCCTGCTTGTTTAGACGCCCTACAATGAGTAAGAAGTCACTACCGTCAGTTTTTATTACTTTTATACTTGTGTTATCAAGCTTGGTTTTACCGTACGAGGCTTCTATTTTTTCTATATCTTTAAAGTGACTAAGATCTGATTCAAGCTTACCGTCATCGTTTTTGTAGTAACTAAAAACATAGTTCTCGGTTATTCCGTTACCGTCTTCTCGGTAATCAAATACTGCATCGCTATAAAAATAAAGTATTTCTTCGTTTTCAGGTGTTAGGCGATTACGTTTTAAAAAGTGTACTTGGTAAGGCCATAAACTATCGCCTTTTATAATTGCAGCATTGGGTAAAATATTTACTTCTTGAAGTACGCCTAAAAATAATAGAGGTGCAAACGCAAGCGAGATTAAATACTGTCTAATTCGCCAGTATGAGTTGTAATGTAGGGCTTCTTTACTTATATCGGTTTGCTCAATGTAACTAACTAGGGGCAACCATAAAAATGGCATTATACAAATCACTATGGTTGCGTATTCGTCCATACGATAAGCAAAGGCGCTGGCAAGTACCATTAGCCAGAGTGTTAAGGCAGTCCAGTTAGGCATTACTATATTTTTGTTTAACTGTTGTTGGCTGTGCTGTGCAAGTGCGAGATACAAAGGGTAATACCATAAAAATGCAAATATACCTCGAGCAATAGGCATAATACTTGAGTTATCGCGCTCTTTAATGGCCTTAAAGTTACGATAACTCCAGTAGTTAACAAATATGCCTAAACTTAAAATACTGTAAATAATAAACTTACTTACAGATACAGCATAAAATGGACTATCTTCAAATTTAACTTTTTTTGCTGACTCTAATCGCCAATCGGCGAAGAAGAATATGAGCACTAAAATATAGCCAGCCAACACATATTTAAGCCAGCTATAACCAAAGCTATCTAGCACATCAGCTGTTGTTTGAGGCGTTTCGCTCGCCTTTGCATATTTTAGAATAGGGTAATGGGTTGCTGATATTAACTTTTTACGCTGTGCTAAATAATCATCTATTTGATCCGCTTTAATATGATCTTGTTTTGCGTAATAGTTATAGCTCAGTGTTAAAACATTATCATTAAATTCAGTAGTTGTTTTTAGATTGAAGTAGTCGTTGTCAATTTCTTCTTGATCGCTATCAAATCCCCAACCTTTTTCTGCAAAATGTAGTTTTATTGTGGTGTTAATTATATTGGGGTAGTCAAAGTAAAGTGGGTCGGTACGATTTACCTGCTTTGGTTCGTAAACGCTATTTTGTATTTCACTCGCATAAAAACTAGCTTCGTAGCCTTCGTCTGTTTTTTCCCAAAATTCACTAATTAAATACGATTCTTTGGTTATTAGATTACCCGTTTTTTCTTGCTCACTAATTGCCATTGCTTCATTGATTGATAAGCCATTTAAAAAACCTTGGTAATACTCAAAGTAAGATTTAGCAACGCTATTTAGACCACTGCTGGCTATATTGTTTCTTCGGTTAATTGCTTCAAATTCAGCATAAGTATACTGGGTTTCAAAACGTGATGGCTCAGATACTTTTTCAGCAATAAAAAAGTTATCCTCTACAGATACATTTGTATGTACAGGCTTTTGCGCCATTGAAGTTAAAGCGCTTTCACCTTTATCAATAACTAGGGCATAGCCATAATCAGGCTGTGCTAAATATTCGAGAGTACCTCGTTGGTAGCTAACCGTAGGGTCGAGCCAGTAGCGCTCTCCGTTTTGCTTTAGCGTAACAATTACGTGATTAAATACACTTGCTGAAGGTGGAAGTTCTTTTAAACGCTTGGTTTCCTCTGTATCAACTAGCGCAGGGAAAGCCTCTATACCCATCGCTTTTAATAACGAAATAAGCAGTACCGTTTTATCTTTACAATCGCCGTATCGTAGCGAAAGCGTTTCTGAAGCTGACGTTGGTTGATGCGAGTTAGTGCCCATTTCAAGCCCTAAATATCGAACTTCGTCTTGGCTAAAGCGCAGTGCTGCGGCAATTTTATCTGATGTTTTTGTGTGTGTTGCTTTTATGTTTTCAGCTACATCCAAAATGCTATTTGGGGTTTCTATGGCTGATTGATAAAGTGGATATGCCCAGTTAACTACCTGACCCCAATCGTCAAACTCAGAAAAGTAAACTTGTGTATATGGGTCATACCACGTTGGGGTTTGAGAATTCTGCTCCAGTAAAGGTTCTTCAAAAAGAGTTATAGAATAATCTTTGCCATATTTATTAAGCGTTTCTTGAATATCGGCTGCGCCGTTTATTGTATTTATATGTAGAGGTGTTTGTTTACCCCAAAGTACACGCATATTTTGTTGCACTACGGGTACCGACCAGTTCAGCGTGCGTCTTGTACTAAATTTATTAGCATATATAGGGTTGCTACCTGTCACTGTGTAGCTGTAGTCAAGTATGTCGCCACTGCGCATATCATCAATAATAATATTGAGTGACAGGCTACCGTTATAAATACGATCTGCTAATTCAGATTCACTTTGTATAACCGTCATTCTCGCGCTACCAAGCTTATCAATGCGCTCGCTATTTCTAATAATTGTTAAGCTGTTTAATGTTAGCGACTCGTAACTTGGATCAAAATCAAGATTAAGCTGGCTTATATAATCAACACCACTTTGATTTAAAGCTTTCATAACTAGGCGGGTATAGCGTTGTTGCTTTTGTTTATTTGGAACATAAGTTTGGTTATCGAGTAACAAATACAGTGTACCGTCACGCACTTTGGTTATGTCGGAATGCTTGGGTTGCTCAATTATATGTGTATTAACCCAATTAGCTGGTTTATCTATTTTATATTGCTGCGCAAAAATATTATGAGAGAAAATTAATAAGGTAAGTGCAATTAGCCAAGCACTGAGTCGAAGGAAGTTCCATTTCATTGTGGGGTCTTATAGTTGTTTTTATAAATACTATTGAAGGAATAATGTACCAAGTTTAGGCTTTTTTGACAATGAGATGTTAATAGAATCCATCGACATATTTATAATTATGATAATGAATAAGTTCAGCTCAATTTAGCTTATTATTTATAGGCATGGGTTATAAATACAATGAAAGCATAAAGGTATTTAATTATCTCTAAAAATGGCTTTGCTGTTTGTCTTATTGCTCGGCACACATTTTACTTTGCAAAATACATGATGCTTTTGTAGAGCACGCAACCACTGCATTTACTGCTCAGCAAATGGGCGATTTGGTCGGTGTGAGTCGCTCTACAGCACGCCGTTACTTAGAGTATTTGCTTGAATCAGGTAAGTTAACAGCGGATCAAAGTTATGGCAGTATTGGCCGTTCTGAACGTTGCTATAAAATAGCGAAGTAACTTGGTGTATCTGAAACTTAAGTATTAAACGCTATTAATTTCAATGTCTTGCGTTTTTTTTGTTATGTTTGATATTTAATAGATTCTGACGATAAAAAAAATATGTTGAATTGATTGCATTTTAAGCGGCTTGTATGGTGATGTTCGCATTAAGTGATGTTATACTCCTGCCGAATAATTTATCGACTTTATTAAGAGTAAAATTAATGGCAGATTTATCGAAGTACAGAAACATTGGTATTTTCGCGCACGTTGATGCGGGTAAAACCACGACTACTGAGCGTATTCTAAAGCTTACTGGTCAAATCCATAAAACAGGTGAGGTTCATGATGGTGAATCTACTACTGACTTCATGGAACAAGAAGCTGAGCGCGGTATTACTATCCAGTCTGCGGCTGTAAGCTGTTTCTGGAAAGATCACCGTTTTAACGTTATCGATACTCCTGGACACGTTGACTTCACAGTTGAAGTATACCGTTCACTTAAAGTATTAGATGGCGGTGTTGGTGTATTCTGTGGTTCTGGTGGTGTTGAACCACAATCAGAAACTAACTGGCGCTATGCTAACGAATCAGAAGTTGCACGTATTATCTTTGTAAATAAATTAGACCGTATGGGTGCTGATTTTTACCGTGTAACTGAGCAAGTACGTAAAGTACTTGGCGCAACTCCACTAATCATGACTTTACCAATCGGTATCGAAGATGAGTTTGTTGGTGTTGTAGATGTTTTAACTAAAAAAGCGTACGTATGGGATGACACTGGTCTTCCAGAAAACTACGAAATCACTGACGTTCCTGCAGACATGGTAGAAAAAACTGATGAATACCATGAAATGCTTATCGAAACTGCTGTAGAGCAAGACGATGACCTTATGGAAGCGTACATGGAAGGTGAAGTACCTTCTATCGAAGATATCAAGCGTTGTATCCGTAAAGGTACTCGTGACCTTGCTTTCTTCCCTACGTTCTGTGGTTCTGCTTTCAAAAACAAAGGCATGCAACTAATCCTTGATGCTGTTGTTGACTACTTACCTGCTCCAACAGAAGTTGATCCTCAACCTCTTATGGATGAAGAAGGTAACGAAAATGGCGAATTCGCAATCGTATCTGCTGACGAACCTTTCAAGGCGCTAGCATTTAAGATAATGGATGACCGTTTTGGTGCATTAACTTTCGTACGTATCTACTCAGGTAAGCTTAATAAGGGTGACACTATCCTTAATGCGTTTACTGGTAAAACTGAGCGTGTTGGCCGTATGGTTGAGATGCAAGCAGATGACCGTAACGAATTAACTAGCGCACAAGCTGGTGACATCATTGCTATCGTAGGCATGAAAAATGTGCAAACTGGTCACACTCTATGTGATCCTAAGCACCCAGTAACACTTGAGCCAATGGTATTCCCAACTCCAGTAATCTCGATTGCTGTACAGCCTAAAGATAAAGGCGGTAATGAGAAAATGGGTGTTGCTATCGGTAAAATGGTTGCAGAAGATCCATCTTTCCAAGTTGAGACTGATGAAGATTCAGGCGAAACTATCCTTAAAGGTATGGGTGAGCTTCACTTAGATATCAAAGTTGATATCCTTAAGCGTACTTACGGTGTAGACCTTATCGTTGGTCAACCACAGGTTGCTTACCGTGAAACTATCACTCGTGAAATCGAAGATAGCTACACGCATAAGAAACAATCTGGTGGTTCTGGTCAGTTCGGTAAAATCGACTACCGCATCAAGCCAGGCGAAGTTGCTTCAGGCTTCACGTTTAAATCATCAGTTGTTGGTGGTAACGTACCTAAAGAATTCTGGCCTGCAGTTGAGAAAGGCTTTAAGTCAATGATGGGCGAAGGTGTTCTAGCTGGCTTCCCAGTATTAGACGTTGAAGTTGAACTTTTTGACGGTGGTTTCCATGCCGTGGATTCATCAGCAATCGCGTTCGAAATCGCTGCTAAAGGTGCTTTCCGCCAATCGATCCCTAAAGCGGGCGCACAACTTCTTGAGCCAATCATGAAAGTTGACGTGTTCACTCCAGAAGATCACGTTGGTGATGTAATCGGTGACCTTAACCGTCGTCGTGGTATGCTAAGCGACCAAGAAGCTGGTTTAACTGGCGTTCGCATCAAAGCTGACGTTCCGTTATCAGAAATGTTCGGTTACATTGGTTCACTACGTACAATGACATCTGGTCGTGGTCAGTTCTCTATGGAGTTCTCACACTACGCACCATGTCCACAAAACGTAGCTGACACAGTAATCGCTGCAGAAAAAGAGAAAAAAGCTGCTAAGTAATTAGCTCTTTAACTCTTTAAAAAACCCGCACATGTTGCGGGTTTTTTATTACCTATAATTTGGTTTTATTTTTTAT
>NZ_JACJEA010000033.1:0-49897 GCF_014163835.1 Pseudoalteromonas sp. SR43-5 | reverse complement strand
ATACAAATTCAGTAAAAGTTCACCGTTACATATGTAAAAAGACGTTATAATTAAATTAACGCATACAACAACCCAAACTCACAAGGAATTACAATGAGCTGGCGCCACTGGATAACTCTTTCTGCTTTAATTAGTACCGCTACCTTCGCACAAGAAGAAGAAGTTGCTACAAACGAGCAAGACAACGACATCGAGCTTGTAAAACAGTGTATTTTAAATGAGGTAATTGGCGGAGATGGTAAACAGACATTAGACGACCTTCGTAAAAAGTGTTCAGCTCTTGAAGAAAATAAACAACTTACCGCGCTTGATAAACGCCAAGCCCGTGAAGAAGTAGGTAAAAAAAATAGAAATGTAATTACGCCACATAAGCGTAACTATATTTTACCGCTTTCGTACGTATCACACCCAAACGATCGCCCTTTTGATGGTTTTGATGCACTAACAGATGATAGCGACGGCGAACCGCTCGACAATCTAGAAGCCAAATATCAGCTATCGATAAAAGTGCCTCTTTACGATGATTTTTCGGATAAAGACCAAGCCATATTTTTTGGCTTTACACTGCAATCATATTGGCAGATTTATAACTCAGAAATTTCGTCTCCATTTCGTGAAACAAACTACGAACCAGAGATATTTTGGATAAATTACCTCGACCCAGAAAACGTATTATGGGGCGACGAAATGGCAATCGCATTAGGTATTTCGCACCAATCAAACGGTCGAAGCCAACCAAACTCGCGTTCGTGGAACCGTATTTACGCAGACTTTATTTGGGAAAATAGGGGCTTTGTTTTTAGCTTTAAACCTTGGTATCGCATAGCTGAGGACGAAAAAGAAGATATTTTAGAAGCCAATGGCGACGACAACCCAGACATATACAAATACATGGGTTACTTTGAATTTAGCGGCGCGTATCGTTTTCATGACCATGAATTTAGCTTTATGACGCGTAACAATTTAAATTCAGATAATCGCGGTGCAATTCAACTCGACTGGTCGTTTCCTTTATGGGGTCGCGTTCGTGGTTATGCACAATACTTTAACGGTTATGGCGAAAGCTTAATTGATTACAATGCGGATGTAGAACGTATTGGTGTCGGTATATTATTAACCGATTTGCTGTAATACTTCCCTAAGTTTTACGCACAAAAAAGCCAAGCATTGCTTGGCTTTTTTGTGTTTTGAACAGCTAAACAGTTATTTTTTTACTACAAACTGCCCTTCAAATTCTGCAACCACGTTATCACCATCGTAAATAGTTACTGGCACTACGTAACTTGCTTTACCGTCGGTTTCTAAATCGCTTAACTTGCCCTTACAGGTTTGTATATCAACACAACCACGTGGGTCGGTAGTAAGCGGTTTTAAGTACTTAATGTTAGCATCGGCTAATACAATATTACCTTCAAGCCCAGCTTCTTTAAGTGCTAAGTACGTAGCGCCCCAACCTGTTAGCGTGGCCAAGCTATAAATAGAACCTGCAAACATTGTGTTATGTAGGTTTAAGTTAGCGTCTAGGTCGGCGCTGGTTGTAAATTGCCAATCGGTATAGCTTTCTACCTTAATACCCATCGCGTCACTAATTGGAATAGACTCACGCCACGTATTTTGTAGTACTTGCGTCCAATTAGGGTGACGAAACCAACCTGGCTCAGACGGTTTTTGCTTTACCATTTTAAAGTGTTGAACATCGCCATACGCTAAGTGCGCTTTTTCTTTTAATTCGTAACCGTGGCGTTTATAAAACTCAAGCGCTCGTTCGCGTGCAAACAATACAAGCTCGCCTGCGTTTTGAACCCATGCAATTTTTTCAAGCTCGTGCAGTAAGCGACTACCAATATGCTGGTTACGATTACCCTCTGCAACCGCCATATAGCGCACTTGTGCTTGCTCATGATTGTTAAAGTGCAAACGTGCTACACCTAGCACTTCGCCTTCTTTATTTTTTATAAAGCGGTGCTCAGAGTCTTGTTCCATATCGTCTTGTTCAGAGCCACGAGGCTCGCCCCAAGGCGCGCGTAATACTTGCCAACGCAATTGGTAATACGCTTGCCAATCTTCGCTACTTTGTGGGGTGCTTACCTGAAACATACATACTCCTGTTGTTATATAAGCCGTAAATAAAAGTCAAAAAAGGCTACGGCGCTATACTAATAGTATTGATTATCTACCAAACTAAAAAGCTTAAATAATTAAGTCCGTTGGTATTATTTATGGCAAATACCATACTCCATCTTAAAAAAACTGCAAATACGACTTTGGTGATGGCTGTAAAATAACGTAAAAAATAATGGCAAAGGCCATTGCGCTTTAACGTTGCTAGTTTATGCTGAGAATATGATGGAAAAAATCAATTATATAAATTCACTGACGGGTTTGCTGGGCGATCAATTTATTGAAAATAGCCACAGCATTGGTCAGTTAATCTATTGGCATAAATGCAGTGGCGATCACATTCAAGTACGTGAGCACGAGCCGTTACGCTGGTTACTGATTAACGACACTCTTCAATCTGTTATTGATTTAAATAACCCGGATTTATTACTTTTTCCACATTTATTATGCCTAGGTAAGCATTGGCAGGCTCTTAAGCCGCCACAAAAAGTGTTAGAACTAGGCCTCGGCGGCGGAGCAATTCGTAATTATTTACAATACAAATACCCTAAAGCACAAATAACATCGGTTGAAAAAAACGCCGATATTATTGATTGCTATACCCAATTTTTTTCGTCAAATAAAAATGAGCAACTGCTTTGCGCCGATGCGCAACAGATTTTAAAAAGTGCGCAAAATATTGATTGGATTATTTTAGATTTGTTTAGCCAGATAGATGCACCTCGATTTTTATTTGAAGAGGCATTTTATAAAAAAATTTACTCGGCTTTAAATAACAACGGTGTGCTATTTATTAACTTTTTATCGCAGCATGAGTCGCAATTAAAGCAACTTCAGCAGCTATTACTCGATGTATTTGGTTGTAATGTTAGCCCGCAAAAAATTACGGGCTATGTAAATCATATTGTCGTGGTAACCAAAAACTTAAACAGATAAGTTAAACGTAACGGGCCCATCGTTACACAAGCTTACTTGCATATCGGCACCAAACTCACCGGTGGCTATTGTAAGCCCCAACTCTTTAGCTTGAGCAACAAAGTACTCGTAAAGCTCATTAGCTTGGCTTGGCGTTGCCGCAGATGAAAAGCTAGGGCGCATACCCTTTTTAGTATCAGCCGCTAGCGTAAATTGCGAAACCACCAGTAACTCACCTTTAATATCTTTAAGGCTTAAGTTCATTTTGTCGTTTTCGTCAGTAAAAATACGATAATTACTTACCTTGTGTAAAAGCTTATCGGCCGTTTGCGTATCGTCGTGTTTTTCAACTCCCAGCAACAACAATATACCTTGGCTAATTTCACCTACTACTTGGTTGTTAATTTCTACTTTGGCATGCTTTACGCGTTGTATTAAACCTTGCATTTAAACTGTGTCCTTTACTGCTGGTTCATCATCTTCTAGTTCAAGTTCTGGTGTTTCTGGAATATCATTTGGGCTAATACACGCAGTAAATTCAGCGCCAAGCAAAACAACTACCCACGATAAATACACCCATACAAACAAAATAGGAATGGTTGCTACTGCGCCGTAAATAACTTCGTACGAAGGAAAATGGCTAATATAAAGTGCAAACCCTTTTTTAGTCAGCTCAAATAAAAGTGCCGCAAAAAAAGCGCCAGGTATTGCCGCTCTGAACGATACACGCGTATTAGGCACTAAGGTGTAGAGCATAATAAAGCCCACCATCGAAATCCCATACGGCAATAACTTTAACAAAAACCCGCTAAACCCAGGAATACCCTGATCAGCAAACGATACCAAAGATACAATATAAGAGGTAACACCAATACTCGCTCCGAGTAATACAGGCCCTAAGCTCAAAACCATCCAGTACACAGCAAATGAGATCATCATTGGGCGTTTTTTCTTAATTCGCCAAATTCGATTTAGTGTGGCATCTACATTACGTATTAACAGCAAGGCTATTGCAGCTAAAAAGCCAATACCTACCGCCGTCATTTGATTAGCGTTACCGGCAAAGGAGCTAATGTGCTCTCTAATAACATCGGTAGAGGTAGGGACAAAGTTGGTAAACAAAAAGCTCTCAATTTCCATGCGAGTAGATTCAAAGCCCGGAAAAGCTGAAAATATAGCAACACCCACCGCAATTAATGGCACTAAGGAAAGAAGGGTTACGTAAGCAAGGTAACCTGCATTAACCGTTATTTGATCGTCTATACAACGATTAAAATACTGCATCCACCAACCAGGTTGCTGGCGTATAAAGGACTTAACTTGCTGTTTGTAATGTGAGAGCTTATCATTCATACAATTGACTTGTGCTTATATAGTTTTGATTATAATAACAATCAGCGCCATAATTTACAGCACTAACGCTCGTAAACAGGAATTCAAATGAAAAAACAAACATTACTCAGTGTTTCAATGCTTGTAGTAACACTTACTTTAACTGGCTGCCAATCAGCTTATTATTCTGCGATGGAAAAAGTGGGTGTTCACAAACGCGACATCCTTATCGACCGCGTAGAAGAAACCAAAGACTCTCAACAAGAGTCACAAGAAGAATTTAAATCGGCATTAGAGCGCTTAACGACTCTAATTGATTTTAATGGTGGCGAACTACAAGACACTTACAATCAATTAAACGACGATTACGAGTCGAGCTTAAATGCCGCTAACGAAGTGTCAACTAACATCAATAAAGTAGAAGACGTGGCAGAAGCTCTGTTTGATGAGTGGAGCGATGAGCTAGAGCAATACAAAAGCGCATCACTTAAGCGTGAAAGCAGCAAAAAGCTAACCGCAACTAAGCGTCAATTTGATCAGCTATTACGCTCAATGCGCAGCGCAGAGAGTAAAATGGAGCCAGTATTAACCTCGCTTCATGATAACGTTTTATACTTAAAGCATAACTTAAATGCACAAGCGGTATCGGCTATTAAAGGTGAATTCACTAACCTTAAGCGCGATATTCAATTGTTGATGAACGACATGAACAAATCGATTGCCGATTCAAATAAATTTATTGAACAAATGAATAGCGCAGGCTAGTCATTTATTACTTTAACAAGCCTGCTTAATTGCAGGCTTTTTTATGTTAAAGGGAATACTAAAAGGGATTTACAATGAAACGCTTTTTAATCGCAGCAATGCTCTTATGTATATTAACGGCCTGCGGTGCACCTAATAATATTAATCGTATTACCAGCTCTGACTCAGTTGTTGTTATTAATGATAAGAACGGTCGTTATAAAAATTTATACACAGGTGAAAAAACATATCCCACTACCTGTACTGAAAACTGCTACCCAGCTCACCCAGACTTACTATGCAAAACCGGCAGCGAAAACTGCCAGTACCAAGGCCAGCAAACTAAACCACAACTTAGCACTGGCTATACTGTGCGCTGGCTTGGCCACGCTAGTTTTGTAATTAACACACCAAATGGTCAAAGTGTGCTGTTTGATCCGGTAAAAAATCAGTTTGATTCTCCAGTCGCACTTGGCTTTAAACTCAGCGGTGGCACTTATCGTAAAGCAGGCGCTTGGCCTAGTGAGCAAGAACTGGAAAATATTGATGCGGTAATGTATTCGCATATTCATTACGATCATTTTAATAAAACCGACATACAAAGCATTGGCAATAAACCTCGCTATTTAACACCACTCGGTATGGCCGACAACTTCCCTACCGGCGGTTTTAATATTAGCGAAATGCCGTGGTACTCAACAACCAACATTGACGACTTAGTTATTAACGCCGTGCCAGCTCATCATTTTAGCGCTCGCGTATTAGTGCCCTTTATTTACGAAGATAACAATAAAGACTTATGGAATGGCTGGCTGCTCGAACAAAACGGTAGCACCTTATTTTTTGCAGGCGATACAGGCTACTCAAAACATTTTAAAGACATACAGCAAAAATACGGCGATATCGATATTTGCTTAATGCCAATCGCTTCTTACTACAGTAAAGAAAGTGGTAAATTTTATCGTTACGTTCACACCACACCAGAAGACGCGCTCAACGCAGCACATGAGCTTAACTGCAAAGTAATGACACCGTGGGGATACGGTAACTCAAGTTGGAAAATGGGCGACCACAGCAGTCATTCAGCCTTACTTCGCTTATTGCATATGTACAATAAAATGGATTTAAAAGTGCCGCTGTATATTTTAAACGAAGGCGAAAGTATTTCACTGTAACTATTCACTTAGCTGTTTTAAGATTGTTATTACATTAAGACGAATCGACAATAAAATTGAGAGATTAATGAAAAAATTAGCACTCGCCTTAAGCTTTTTATTAAGCACGCCAGCAATGGCTATTGATGTTGAACATACCTCAACTCCAATTACTATTGATGGCGTATCAGAAAGCGCATGGGATAAAGCCGCTTGGCACGACATGCCTTATTTAATGGATGGCACACTGCCAACAAACGATGCCGACTTTAAAGGGCGTTATCGTTTATTGTGGGATCAAAACTATTTATACCTACAAGCCGATATTGTGGATGATGTTTTAATAGATACACACGCAGATCCAACCTATAAATATTGGGATGACGATGCGCTTGAAGTATTTATTGATAGCGATGCATCGGGTGGTAATCATCAATTTAATCACACCGCATTGGCGTACCATATTGGCCTTGATAACCAAGCTGCCGATTACGGACCTGATAAAAAAGCCCATTTGTATACCGACCACCTAGTTAGTAACTGGAAGCGCAACACCACCGCGCCCTTTAACATCACCTGGGAAGTAGCGATAAAGCTCTACCCTAATAATTATAAAGAAGGGGCTAAAAACACCCCACTTACACTTAGCGAAAAGCAAGTAATCGGGTTTATGTTAGCGTATTGCGATAACGATGGCAGTGACGTGCGCGAGCACTTTATGGGCTCACACGAAGTACAACCAGTAAATGGCGACAGAAATCGTGGTTTTATAGATGCCGATGTATTTGGCAAAATAACCCTACTTCCTAAAAAGTAAGTTACTACCAATAAAATAATTGAACATGTATGTTGGGTTGAGCGAAGCGAGACCCAACGACCCCCCCACCAAAAAACACAGATACTTTGCATTATCGGCTGTTTCAGCTCTCTCTCTTTCTTCTCCTTGTGCAAAAGATCTTTAAGTAAATTATTCACAAAGAGGTTAAGAGGCGCTGCGCTTTTAGAGGTAAATATATTATGGAAATTTCATCTCAAAACAGTAGTCATATAATTTTTAACTAAATACTTTCAACTGACGACTATAGCTAACAGCTCTTATTTTCATCCACAAAAAAGCCGCTGTATTTTGCAATACAGCGGCTTTTAAAATCATTATTCTAAATTAATAGATTATGACTTAGGTGCACGACCCGCACGTTTACGTTCGTTTTCTGTAAGGTGTTTCTTACGGATACGAATGTTTAGTGGAGTAACTTCAACTAGCTCGTCATCATCGATGAACTCAAGCGCTTGCTCAAGTGAGTAGTTAAGGTGCGGAGAAAGCGTTTGCGCTTCATCAGTACCAGATGCACGTACGTTAGTTAACTGCTTGCCTTTAAGGGCGTTAACTGTAAGGTCGTTATCACGGTTATGAATACCGATAACCATACCTTCGTATACTTCAACACCGTGACCGATGAATAAACGGCCGCGCTCTTGTAAGTTGAATAATGCGTTAGTAAGTGCTTTACCAGTTGCGTTTGCAATCATTACGCCGTTCTTACGAACACCGATAGCGCCACCTTTATGAGGACCATAATGATCGAACGTATGGTACATAAGACCAGAACCCGAAGTAAGCGTCATGAAATCAGTTTGGAAACCAATTAAACCACGGCTTGGGATCATGAAGTCTAAACGCATACGGCCTTTGCCATCTGGAGTCATGTTAGTAAGTTCACCTTTACGTAGGCCAACTTGTTCCATAACAGAACCTTGATGCTCTTCTTGACAGTCAATAGTCACTGTTTCAAACGGTTCTTCTAGAACGCCATCTACAGTACGTAAGATAACTTCTGGACGAGAAACTGAAAGCTCGTAACCTTCACGACGCATGTTTTCAATTAAGATACCTAGGTGTAATTCACCACGACCAGAAACACGGAAGCTATCTGGGCTAGCAGTATCTTCAACGCGAAGTGCTACGTTGTGTACTAATTCTTTGTCTAAACGCTCACGGATATTACGTGACGTTACAAACTTACCTTCTTTACCACAGAAAGGTGAGTTATTTACAGAGAATGTCATTGTTACAGTTGGCTCATCAACACTTAGTGGTGGTAATGCTTCAACGTTTCCTGGGAAACAAACTGTATCAGAAATCTTAAGCTCACCAATACCTGTTACAGTTACGATGTTACCAGCGTAAGCTCTATCAGTTTCGATACGCTCAAGACCTAGGTAGCTTTGTACTGCACCAATTTTACCATTACGTGTAGTGCCATCAGCACTGATAATAGTAACTTGTTGGTTAGGAGCAACAGAACCACGTTTAATACGACCAATACCAACTACACCAACATAAGAGTTGTAATCTAGTTGAGAAATTTGCATTTGGAAGTCACCTTCAGGATCTGCATCCGGTGGTGATACTTCTTCAACGATCATCTTGAACATAGGTTCCATGTTGTCTGATGGTTCGTCTAAATCTAGTGTTGCCCAACCGTTGATTGCTGAAGCGTAGATTACTTTAAAGTCTAACTGTTCGTCAGTCGCGCCAAGGTTGTCGAATAAATCAAAGATTTGATCCATAACCCAATCTGGACGAGCGCCTGGCTTATCAATTTTATTGATAACGACGATTGGCTTTAAGCCTTGCGCGAATGCTTTTTGCGTAACGAAACGCGTTTGCGGCATTGGACCTTCTTGAGCATCAACAAGTAATAATACTGAGTCAGCCATCGAAAGTACGCGTTCAACTTCACCACCGAAATCGGCGTGTCCCGGGGTATCTACGATATTGATATGGTAGTCATTCCAAGAAATGGCTGTGTTTTTAGCCAAAATGGTAATACCACGTTCTTTCTCAATGTCGTTTGAGTCCATCACGCGCTCTTCGTTACCGCCGCGTGTTTCTAATGTACCTGATTGCTCAAGTAGTTTGTCAACCAGTGTTGTTTTACCATGGTCAACGTGCGCGATAATCGCTATATTTCTTAACTGTTCGATGCTCATATATTTACTCAGAGAAATTAAATTCTCATTGATCCTGCAAGATCTACGCACTCATCCACGCTTTCGCGAGATGTCCCAGCATAGGATTTAAAAGGGCGCATATTATCCCTCATTAATGACATGGATGAAAGTTTATCCAATATAAATTTCAAAACTTTCTCAATACTTTTACTAAGTATCTGTTTTATATATGACAATTATATGAATTAAATTTCAAATTTTTTTTGAAAAACAGCCTTTTTGGCTATTTTGCTGATCTTTTTGGTACTCTTTTGCATTTAGGTTATGCTATTTCCGAGCGATTAAATTAGCAGCAAATTGTGCCCTGTAAATTTTGCACCAAAAAGGAAAATTTACGCACCAACATAGTGCGTTTGTACATTCCATTTTGATGCAACGATATTTTTTTAATTTATAAACAGCTAGTTATAAAAATGGCACAAAATCAGCTTAGTAAATCCCAAAGCAATTATGCAGCAATAACAAAACCCAATAGTTGGAGGACACATGTCACAATCGGTTTTAGATTTTATTAAAGAAAATGACGTTAAGTTCATTGATTTACGCTTTACTGACACTAAGGGTAAAGAACAACATGTATCTATTCCTCATCACCAAGTTGATGAAGACTTTTTTGAAGACGGTAAAATGTTTGACGGTTCTTCAATTGCAGGCTGGAAAGGCATAAACGAATCAGACATGGTATTAATGCCAGTTGCTGACTCAATCAAACTAGACCCTTTCACTGAAGAATCAACATTAATCGTACGTTGTGACGTAGTAGAGCCTTCAACGCTTCAAGGTTATGAGCGCGACCCGCGTTCTGTTGCTAAGCGTGCTGAAGATTACATGCGCTCTACAGGTATTGCAGATACAGTTTTATTTGGCCCTGAGCCAGAGTTTTTCGTATTTGACGACGTTAAATACAAATCAGATATGTCTGGTTCTATGTACAAAATTGATTCTAAGCAAGCTGCTTGGAACTCAGATAAAGAATATGCAGATGGCAACACAGGTCACCGTCCAGGTATTAAAGGCGGTTACTTCCCAGTTGCTCCTGTTGATGACTTCCAAGATTGGCGTTCAGCTACGTGTCTAGTCCTAGAAGAAATGGGCCAAGTAGTAGAAGCACATCACCACGAAGTTGCAACAGCAGGTCAAAACGAGATTGCTACTCGCTTTAATACAATGGTATTAAAAGCGGATGAAATCCAAGAAATGAAATATGTTATCCATAACATGGCTCACTTATACGGTAAAACAGCAACGTTTATGCCTAAGCCAGTTGTTGGTGATAACGGTTCTGGTATGCATTGTCACCAGTCACTTGCTAAAGATGGTGTAAACCTTTTTGCTGGTGATAAGTACGGCGGCCTTTCTGAAGATGCGCTTTACTACATTGGCGGTATCATCAAGCATGCTAAAGCAATTAACGCTTTTGCAAATGCCTCTACTAACTCGTACAAACGTTTAGTACCAGGTTTTGAAGCACCAGTTATGCTTGCATACTCTGCACGTAACCGTTCTGCATCAATCCGTATCCCAGTGGTTCCATCTGAAAAAGGTCGTCGTATTGAAGTACGCTTCCCAGATCCAACTGCTAACCCATACCTTGCTTTCTCAGCAATGCTTATGGCTGGCCTTGATGGTATCAAAAACAAAATCCACCCTGGCGATGCTATGGATAAAGATTTATATGACCTACCAGCTGAAGAAGCAGCAGAAATCCCAACTGTTGCAGCATCACTTGACGAAGCACTATCTGCACTTAGCGCAGACCGTGAATTCTTAACTCAAGGTGGCGTATTCACTGACGACTTAATCGATGCTTACATCGAACTTAAATCTAAAGAAGTTGAAAAGCTTAACATGACAACTCACCCAGTTGAGTTTGAAATGTACTACAGCTGTTAATTTAGCTGTATAAAATATGTGTGTTCTCAAGCCCGCTTTGCGGGCTTTTTTAATGGTAAAATTAATCAATCTCCACTAAAGTTAAGTTACCGACAAAAATGCAGGGCTGCAGAGTGAACAACAAGATTTTATTACTATTAATTGCTTTAGGATTAAGCAATTATGGTTACGCTGGTGAAACAAAGATATACGCTTGGAAAGATAAAAATGGCGTATTAGTGTTCTCTGACACCCCTCATAAAGGTGCTAAAGAGGTAAAGCTTACCAGCCAAGATCTTAATATGCCTGCAACAAATACTGACATTTTTGACGAGCAACCCCAGCCCCAACAAGCGGCCTTTAGTATTGCCATTTCCTCACCTGATCATAACCAGACTATTCGTGAAAATACCGGCACTGTTTATGTTACTAGCCGAATAAAACCACGCTTTGAAACTGGTTTTACTATACAACTTTTTATTGATGGCAAAGCACATGGCCCAGCCAGTGACAGTTCAACCTTTGCAATAAGAGATGTAGAACGTGGTGAGCACACACTACAATTAAAGCTTTTTAATAGTAAAAACCAAGTTATTGCTATAAGTGAGCCCTGCATATTTTTTATGCACCGAAAAGGGCTAAACCTAAGTAACTAAATTGGGGCATTACTAAACGTGCAGCAGTGTATTTTACTATATAACTTGCTTGTAAATATTCACGCACTAAAATGGTGCAGCTATGATTAATAATAAAAACTTTAGCCCTGAGCTACTCGATGCTATTTGGCAAAATCAAACAACCGCTATCATGTTGCTTGATAAAAACTTCACCGTTGTCTATGCCAATACCAGTACTAGCGAACTGCTTGGCCTTGGTAACAAGCGCCTATTAGATCAGCCTTTCGATAGTCTTTTTAATTACCATTCAATCGATTTGCAGCGTATAGAACAATACTCATTAGTTGAAGGTGTAGATTGCCAGCAGCACAGAGCTGACGTGGTTTTTAGCGATTCTCGCCATGCAAAAGTAGCCGTAAGTACACGACAAATTAAGTTTGATGGCTCACTTTATATTTTATTTGAGTGGCGCCAAACCGATGACGAAATTAAGCACGACCAAGCGTCTAATCAAATGCATCAATACCAAGCAGCCCGAAATCTAATAAGAGGCTTAGCTCACGAAATTAAAAATCCTTTAGGTGGAATTCGCGGAGCGGCGCAGTTATTGCAGTATGAGGTTGATCAACAAGAAAGAGACCAATGTGCTGAACTTATCATTGAGCAAGCTGACCGATTACGTGAATTAGTAGATAGGCTTTTAGGGCCAAATCAGCTTCCGCAAAAATCGTATGGCAATATACATCAATCACTTGAATCAGTTGCACGACTAAGTACGTTAGATAATTGTTCTAACATTAGCTTGGTTAAGGATTACGACCCAAGCATACCTGATGTATACATTGATCAAGGTAAAATTCAGCAAGTAGTATTAAACATTGTTCGAAATGCTCAGCAGGCGCTTGTAGATGGCGGTGAAATAACAATAAAAACCCGCATTAATCATCAGCATCGTCGCCCAGGTAAAGCACCTAAAAAAGCCTTGTTGATCCAAATATCTGATAACGGACCAGGTATTGATCCCAGTGTACGTGAAACACTGTTCTACCCTATGATCACCAATAAAGAAGATGGCTCAGGGTTAGGACTCTCAATAGCGCAAACGCTGATAGATCAACATGATGGCTATATAGAATGTGATAGCTGGCCTGGACATACTGAATTTAATATCTATCTGCCCTTTGCAGATTAATGTTTGGAGTTTGCATGAAAACAGTTTGGCTTGTAGATGATGATGCTTCTATTCGATTTGTACTTGAAAAAGCACTAACCCGTGCAGGGTTTAACGCAGAAAGCTTTGCTAATGCGCAAGATGTATTAAGCGCATTAAAGTTTAGTCAACCTACTGTTTTAGTTTCGGACGTACGAATGCCTGGTATGGATGGCATGGCGTTGCTTGAGCTTATAGCAGAGCAAAACCCTGGGCTGCCAGTTATTATAATGACTGCCCACTCAGATTTGGACTCTGCAGTTAATGCATTCCAAAAAGGTGCTTTTGAATACCTAGCTAAGCCGTTTGATTTAAACGAAGCAGTGGCGCTAGTCGAGAGCGCATGCAGAGCAAACTCCACTAAAAAAACTAAGCGAAAGCAAGCTCCACCAAAAAGTGCCCACATTATTGGTGAAGCACCCGCTATGCAAGAAGTGTTTAGAGCGATAGGTAAACTATCGGCCTCTAGCATGAGCGTATTAATAAATGGTGAATCTGGCACAGGTAAAGAGCTTGTCGCCAGCGCCCTGCACAACCATAGCCCACGTAAAGAAAATCAATTTATTGCACTTAACATGGCGGCCATTCCAAAAGAGCTTGTTGAGTCAGAGTTATTTGGCCACGAAAAAGGCGCGTTTACGGGCGCCGATAGCGTACGTAAAGGCCGCTTTGAGCAAGCCAATGGCGGTACACTATTTTTAGATGAAATTGGTGATATGCCACTTGATGTGCAAACACGTTTATTACGCGTTCTTGCCGATGGTGAGTTTTATCGCGTTGGTGGCCATCAAAGTATAAAAGTGGACGTACGCATTATTGCAGCTACGCACCAAAACCTTGAAGATTTAGTTAAACAAGGCAAGTTTAGGGATGATTTATTTCATCGTCTTAATGTTGTGCGCCTACGTTTACCCGCTCTTCGAGAGCGTACTGAAGATATAGAAAGCTTATCGCAACACTTTTTACATAAAAGCGCTAAAGAGCTACAAGTAGAAAGTAAAGTACTGAGCCCTAAAGCGACTGAGCAATTACGTTTATTTAATTGGCCAGGTAATGTACGCCAATTAGAAAACACGTGTCGCTGGCTAACAGTTATGGCACCGGGTGAGCTTGTAAGCGAGCAAGATTTACCGCCGGAGATTCTGGATGCTTCACCGACCCAAGAAGAAGGTGATTGGCTAGATGCGTTTCAGCAATGGCTTAATCAAGAGCTTAAACAAGGCAAAGAAAATATTTGGCCTGACATTCAAGCCCAGCTAGAAACTCGTTTAATTAAAACCGCCCTGGCTAATTGCTCTGGTCATAAGCAAGATGCAGCTATAAAAATTGGTTGGGGACGCAACACGTTGACCCGAAAATTAAAAGAGCGCAATATTAGCTGATTAAACGCTTTTAACACATTTGGTTATTGATGAAGCTAATCGAACATATTCCATTATTCAAACAAATGGAAATTATAAACAGGCTGCACTTTTTTAAAGAATTTACGCTCAGCGAGCGCCAAGTCTTATTGGAGTCATTCGGCCTGTTATATTTAGTAAGTCAGCATCAATTTTTATTTAAGCAATACGATAACGACAAGCGCTTGTACATTGTACTTAGCGGCGCATTATTAGTATTTAAGCATAACCATTTACTAGAACTTGGCACTATAGAGCCCGGTGAATTTATAGGTGAAGGTGCCTTTATAAATAACCGAGAGCGCAGTACCAGTGCTCGCGCTAAAACCGACACCATAGTACTTGCCATTACCCCTGAAGCACTAACCCGCTTACCTAATGTTATCCGCGAAAAAATTAAAGACCGAATTATTGAAGGTATGAGCCTGCGCATTGCCAAATTAAGCGAGCATATAGAAACTCACGGTTAGTTCAATCCATATAAACAATTTGCAATGAGCAATCAAGCCAACTGGGCTTATTAACGTGCGCAGTAAAAGTGTAAGTATCTGAAGGCTTGGCACCAAAGGGGGTATTTACAAACGGCTGTGAATGACGATATGTTTGCGAATAGGTTTTATAATAAATAACAACGTAACCGTATAAAAACTCCCAACCTAACCTTACAACAGCGCCACTGGGTAAACTAAAGTCAGCATATTTATCTGTAAATGTGACAAGTAAATCATTGTACTTCTCTTCGCTGCATTGAGTTGTTCGTAACTTTTTAGGCATAACAAAGGTAGTACCCGCCACTATATTCTTTAAATAAAAGCCTATATTGCCATCACCATAAAAGTGATTTGAACGAGTCGTGTAGTTAACTTGTGGCTTGTAACCTAGATCTTGCATTATAGCCGCAAGTTGCTCAGTTTCTTTAGGATAAATCTTATCACTTGATAAGAGTAATGTGGCTTCACCAAAATCAGGTGGGATTGCCAGCTCTACATATTCATAAGGGAGCGATTGTGCTTTTAGCGCAGCATCGAGCTGGTTGCGCTGTTCATCTTGCAAGTTTTCACTAAATACATACACGGTAGGTTGTTGGCACGCAGCTAATAGTAATGCCAACACACATATTAAAATTCCACTTTTCATAGTTACCCCTTTTTGATTACAATTGTAGTCTATTAAAGGTAACTATTTATCGCAATTTAATTTGTTTGGCTATCTAACCAAGCATCAACACTTTTTCGAGTATATAAAACTTCTTTAAATAAACGATGACGTTCAAATTCAAGTTTTGTTTTTCTCGTGGCATCACCACTAACTAAACGGCTATGGGTATCATTGAATTTTGAAATTACAGAAAAACCGCGCTCACCTTGATCAGCTTGCTTTTTTACAGAATTAGCAAGGTGCTCTCTAACATCGTCAGCAGTTAACATACCTGAATTATCTAATCCCATTAGCTCTTTTTTCATTGCTAATCTTACGCCCATTTCCTACTCCATTTAATGAAAAATATTTATTCCGCCAAAGTTTTAGCAATTAGCAGGCCATACGTAAAATTAACTGCTGCAAAGATTACTCTTCAATTGCTTCAGTTTTTTTAAAGACAGATAAAATACATAAAAACTTTCGTCGTTATTTCCCTATTACAATTAGCTAAAGTTACTTGCTTTGATGCAAAAGTAGCTGCAAGCCTTTATACTACAGCTTGTGCGTTACCCCACCGAGAGCAAATATGAACGAAGAATACATAGAAATAGAATTAGAAGAAGAGCCGATTGAGCTCTGTAAATTATTAAAAGTACTAAACTTAGTTGAAGGTGGCGGCCAAGCTAAAAACCTAATTACTGAAGGCTATGTGGGCGTTAACCATGAAATTTGTACAATTAAACGGAAAAAATTATACAGTGGTGATGTACTAGAGTTTGATGGTGAGTTTTTTAAACTCTCACTAAGTGAAGATGCAATCCCTGTAGAAAAACCTGCGGTACAAACTCAAGCAGAGTCAAAGCAAGTTGCACCACAACCAACAAATCAACCAGCTAAAAGTAAGCGTAAGCGAACTAAAAAACCAAAAGTAGATGATAAAACAGGTCGTCGTCCTATTTCATTTGGTTAAGCATTTAAAAGCACTCTTTTTATATAAAAAGGCCAACTTGTATAGTTGGCCTTTTTACTCTTTAATAACCTAATTAATAATAAAAACAAGGTTATAAAATGTCTGTAAACACACCTAAAAATTGGTTTAAACTCGTTGTATGGGCGGCACTCGTATGGAACTTACTTGGCGTTATTGCATTTGCTATGCACATGATGATGACACCCGAAATGATAGGTAAACTTCCGTTAGATCAACAAGCTGCCTACTCTGACATCCCTCTTTGGTCAACCATTGCCTTTGCTGTAGCTGTATTTGGAAGCACTTTGGGTTGTCTGTTTTTACTTGCTAAAAACGCGCTGGCAACACCTACTTTTTCGCTATCGCTCGGCGCTATTTTAATTCAGCAATATTATAATTTTGTGGTCATAAATAGTATTGAGCTACTTGGCGCAAGTGCGGTATTTATGCCTATTTTTGTAATCATTATTGCCATCGCTTTACTTTGCTTGAGTATTAAAGGTAAGCAACAAGGTTGGTTACAGTAATTAATAAGGGTCGAAATAACTTTTGACCCTATCTCTTCTTTTAAATCATCTCTTGAAATTAAATTTTTCAGCATCATCTCTACTATAATAACTGTATAAAATTCGTTCTCTAAACGCGATTTTTTACACTGGTATGTACTTTGCAACTCGAACACTACAGAGGTCACTCTTCAAAACATTTTTATAATTCATAAAGGGGCAAATAATGAATAATAGTTTCGATACCCAACATCAGCTCACAATAAATGGTGAGCAATATCATATTCATTCTCTAAAAGGACTTGGCGACAAAGCGAAACGATTGCCCTTTTCCTTAAAAGTACTACTTGAAAACCTTCTTCGTAACGAAGATGGCGTAAATATAAAAGAACAAGACATTCAAGCCCTTCTTAATTGGGATCCTCAAGCAAAGCCTGCATCTGAAGTTGCCTTTACTCCCGCCCGTGTTGTTATGCAAGATTTTACCGGCGTACCCGCTATTGTAGATTTAGCCGCGATGCGTGATGCAATGGAAAAGCTAGGTGGAGATCCTGCAAAAATAAACCCGTTATCGCCTGCTGAACTTGTGATTGATCATTCGGTACAAGTAGATGGCTACGGAAATGATGGTGCATTTGATTTAAATGCAAAACTTGAGTACGACCGAAATAAAGAACGTTACGAATTTTTACGTTGGGGACAAACCGCTTTTGATAATTTAAAAGTAGTGCCTCCAGCAACCGGCATTGTTCACCAAGTAAACCTAGAATACTTAGCGCGCGTTGTTTTTAATGAAGAGCGCGACGGCAAAAAATTCGCTTACCCAGACACCCTCGTAGGTACCGACTCTCATACAACCATGATTAATGGCTTAGGTGTACTTGGTTGGGGCGTAGGCGGTATTGAAGCCGAAGCGGCTATGCTTGGTCAGCCAATTAGTTTATTGATTCCACAAGTAGTCGGTATGAAGCTAAGCGGCAGATTACCTGAAGGTACAACCGCAACCGATTTAGTATTAACTGTAACCGAAATACTGCGTAACCATGGTGTAGTGGGTAAATTTGTAGAATTTTATGGTGACGGCCTTGCCGACCTACCACTTGCCGATAGAGCAACCATAGCCAATATGGCACCAGAATACGGCGCTACGTGTGGTATTTTCCCAATTGATGATGAGACCATTAACTACCTTCGCTTAACAAACCGCGACGAAAAACACTTAAAAGTAATTGAAGATTACGCTAAGCATCAAGGCTTATGGCGTAACGATGGCGACGAAGCTAATTATACCGATACACTTGAGCTTAAATTAGATGACGTTGTACCAAGCCTTGCAGGCCCTAAACGCCCACAAGATAGGATTGCCTTAAACGAAGCTGGCAAAGTTATTGGCGATCATTTAAAAGGCTTCCAGGACGAACGTATGGCTCGTCGTGATAAAAGCGATGAAGAACAAGCTCGTATTGAGAGTGAAGGGCCGACAACAAATCCAGATGAGCCAGTTAACGAAGCGCAGTTTATGGGTGCCGCTAAGGTTAAATTTAAAGGCCAAGAGTTTGAGCTAAACGATGGCGCTTGTGTTATTGCCGCAATTACCAGCTGTACCAACACCTCTAATCCAAGTGTTATTTTAGCTGCTGGTTTGGTTGCTAAAAAAGCGAAACAGTTAGGCATTAATGTAAAACCTTGGGTTAAAACATCACTTGCTCCAGGCTCAAAAGTAGTTACCGACTACCTAGAAAAAGCAGGCCTGATGGATGACCTAGAAAGCCTAGGCTTTAACTTAGTTGGCTACGGCTGTACTACGTGTATTGGTAATTCAGGGCCACTTGCAACTGAAATATCAGACGCGATTCAAAAACATAAATTAGTAGTGAGCTCTATTTTATCGGGTAACCGTAACTTTGAAGGGCGTATTCACCAAGATGTTAAAATGAACTTTTTAGCCTCTCCTCCGCTTGTCGTAGCTTATGCCATTGCAGGTAGAACCGATATTGACGTATACAACGAACCCCTTGCTCAAGATGCTAACGGTAACGATATTTACCTTAAAAACATTTGGCCAAGCGTTAAAGAAGTAAGTGACTTAGTTAAAGAAACCGTAACTAAAGAAATGTTTGAAAAAAGCTACGCTAACGTTTACGAAGGCGATAGCCGTTGGCAGCAAATTAAAATACCGGATGGCAAACTTTACGATTGGGATGATGCATCTACCTACATTAAAAAAGCACCCTTTTTTGATGGTATGAAAGTAGAACCACCGGGCATTCCTTCTATCGAAGGTGCACGTTGTTTAGCTAAACTTGGAGATTCAGTAACCACTGACCATATTTCTCCAGCGGGTGCTATTAAAGCAGAAGCGCCAGCAGGTTTATACTTGCAAGAGAAAGGTGTAGATAAAGCGCAATTTAACTCGTACGGCTCACGCCGTGGTAATCACGAAGTAATGATGCGCGGCACGTTTGCTAATGTGCGTCTTAAAAACTTACTTGCCCCGGGTACTGAGGGCGGTGTAACCCGTACACAACCAGAAAACGATTTAGCAAGCATTTACGATGCAGCTATGGAGTATCAAAAAAATAATACGCCTCTCATTATTTTAGCGGGTAAAGAATACGGTACGGGTTCATCTCGTGACTGGGCGGCCAAAGGCTCACTTTTACTAGGCGTTAAAGCGGTTGTAGCACAAAGCTATGAGCGAATTCATCGCTCTAACTTAATCGGTATGGGTGTATTACCGCTGCAATTTAAAGAAGGTGAAAGCTACGAGTCACATGGGTTAACAGGGCAAGAACAATTTGATATTGATGGCCTGTACGATAAAACCGATGAAGTAACCATTATTGCTACTAATGCCGAAGGTAAAAAAGTAACCTTGAATGCTGATGTACGTATTGATACCCCTAAAGAGTGGGATTACTACAAACACGGCGGTATTTTACAATACGTACTGCGTAATATGCTCGACTAATAAAAACAGTAGTTAATACATTTAAAAGCCCAGTTTAGTAATAAGCTGGGCTTTTTTATGTGTGCTGTTTGTTGTCTTAAATCAATGCTAAGCATTTAAAGCTTGCCTACACTAAGGTAACTCTTAGTGAGGTAACTATGTCGCAAACAATGATAATTAGGCTGCTTAAAACATCAATAATGCTTGGGTTGTGCCTTATCGTGACTGGCCATACTTTAATTGTGTCGAACTACTTTACTGTCGAGCATGGTATTAAAGGAATAATTATAGCGGCGGCATGCATTGCTGTAGGCGTGCTGCTGTCGCTTCCCACTAAAATATATTTAACAGTATTATTGATGGAAGCCGAAAAACGTTATTTAAAAAACCATAAAAGCACTCACTCTAAATAATTAAAGTGCACTTAAATTATTAATTTCTTTATTACGTTTTTCTAGTTTGTCTTTTACATTTTCGGCGTCATTAAATAGCTTTTTAACCGAATCTGGGTTCAAAATACTGATCCCCTCTGGTGCAGCCGATATTGTGTTTGGAGTTGAAGAGGTATTTAAAATAGACGTGTCTTCTGCAGCAATAACTGTAATATCTTTAGGATCGAGTTTTACTTCAATACTTTTTACATGCGGGTTAGGTGTATCAGAAAAGTGCCATTGACCTGTTTCGTCTTGCCACTTAAAAATTTTACCACTTGAGGTAGCATTTGCAGCAATTGGTTCATCAGAAATACTGCTCGCAATTTTATCGCCAGCTTGCTGAACGCCCTGCACTGCTTGGTCCAAAGTACTGCTAGATAGCGCGACCATTCTTTCTTTAATTTGCTGAGATTCACTGCTAATTGATGATGCAGAAAGCCATGTTTGACCATCGGGCTTTTTTAGATAAAACAAAGAGATGACTGCAATAGCCATAATTGATATAGCTAAGTAGGTAAAGTATTTCATAGCGTTCCTGCTTTAATTAATCCTTTAATGCCTTGAGTCTAATAAAAAATACTTAATTAGGCAATTTTTTGTACCCGAATAAAAGAAAATAAAAACGCAGCCGAAGCTGCGTTTTTATTTGCGATTTAACTACATCGTAGTGACGTTAAATACCGTCACCATCCATGTGCAGTCCGCATTCTCGGTTTAAGCCAAAAAAGCGAGTTTCTTCCTCTGTCATTCCTGGTTCTAACTTACGTGTTGTATGTACGTCACCCATCGATACATAACCTTGTTCCCATAATGGGTGGTAAGGTAAATCGTGCTTAGTCAGGTACTGATACACGTCGCGGTTAGACCATTCAATAATCGGGTACACTTTAACGGTACCACGGCTTATTTCTACAAACTGTTTATCAGCACGTGTAGATGATTGATCGCGACGCAAACCACTAAACCACGTGCCCGCTTCTATCTCTTTAAGTGCGCGGGTCATCGGCTCAACTTTATTAAGCTGGTTATATTGCTTAATGCCGTCCTCGCCTTGCTCCCACAACTTACCAAACTTAGCTTCTTGCCATGCAGGGCTTAGCTGCGCTCTATACACCTTTAAGTTTAGTGATAAACGCTCACTCATTTGTTCAATAAACTGATACGTTTCAGGAAATAAATAGCCTGTATCGGTTAATACAACGGGAATATCTGGACGTTGTGAGGTCATTAAATGCAGCATTACTGCCGCTTGAATACCAAAGCTAGATGATAAAAAAGCCGTATTAGGCAAGTTATCAAGCGCCCATGCAACACGCTGTTCTGCGCTCATATTCGCTAGCAAACCATTAGCATCAGCTAACATAGCCGCTTGGCTTTGTTTATCTAGCTGTAAAATGTTTTTAAATTCACTCATGGTAAATTCCAAACCTCACCAGCGCTTTGGCGCTGGTATTTAATTAAGCGTGAAAATCGGTTACTGATACTTTTACTTCAGCAACTATGCCTTTGCGTATAACAAAGTCACCAAAACACTCACCTTCGTTACGCTCTTTTGCCCATTGCCCAATGAGCTTATCGAATGCTTCTAGGTAAACGTCTTCGCCTACGTTCTCAAGGTACAATTTAGGAATACGTGTGCCTTCTAAATTACCACCTAGGTAAACGTTGTACTTACCTGGCCCTTTACCCACTAAACCAGCTTCTGCAAGCATTGCGCGGCCACAACCGTTAGGGCAACCTACAACGCGCATAATAATGCTGTCATCTGGTATACCGTGCTTAGCAAGTAATGCTTCAGTTTTTTCTACTAGGCTTGGTAAGTAACGCTCTGCTTCGGCCATTGCAAGTGGGCACGTTGGCAGTGAAACACACGCCATAGAATTTTTACGCTGCTGCGAATCTTTGTCGTCAATCAGGCCATGGCTACGTGCAATTTCTTCAATCACGGCTTTTTGATCTGCAGGTACGCCAGCAATAATTAAGTTTTGGTTTGCCGTCATACGCATGTCACCTTGGTGAACTTCTGCGATTTTACGACAACCTGTTTTAAGCGGCTTGCCTGGGTAGTCTAAAATACGACCACTTTGAATAAATAGCGTTAAGTGGTGCTTACCATCAATGCCTTCAACCCAACCAATGCGATCGCCTCGGTGAGTAAACTCAAACGGACGGCTTGGTGCAAACGTAACGCCTGAGCGTTTTTCTACTTCTGCTTTAAATACATCAACGCCAACACGGTCCAATGTGTATTTAGTTTTTGCATTTTTACGGTTTGAACGATTACCCCAATCGCGCTGCACAGATACAACATGCTCTGCAATTTTTAAGGTATCTTCGAGCGTAATAAAGCCAAAGTCATCAGCCTTACGCGGATACGTAGCCGTATCACCGTGAGTCATGGCAAGGCCACCACCAACAAGTACGTTAAAGCCAACAAGCTTTCCGTTATCAGCAATTGCCACAAAGTTTAAGTCATTCGCATGCACATCAACTTCGTTATTAGGCGGAATGGTTACCGTTGTTTTAAATTTACGCGGTAAGTAGTTAGATCCTAAAATTGGCTCTTCTGTGGTTTCTGCCTTTTCGCCATTTAGCCAAATTTCAGCATACGCTTTCGTTTTTGGTAATAAATGTTCAGAAATTTTTGCAGCCCAGTCGTAAGCTTCTTGGTGTAACTCAGACTCAACAGGGTTAGTAGTACAAAGCACGTTACGGTTAACATCGCCCGCAGTTGCAATAGAGTCTATACCTACGCTGTTAAGCATTTGGTGCATGCCTTTAATATTCGGCTTTAATACACCATGAAACTGAAACGTTTGACGCGTAGTTAGACGAATGCTGCCGTAGCTTGTTTTTTCATCAGCAAACTTATCAATTGCTAACCACTGCTCTGGCTTAATAATACCGCCAGGCATACGTGCACGTAACATTACATTATGTAGCGGCTCTAGCTTTTGCTTAGCACGCTCACCACGTATATCGCGGTCATCTTGTTGGTACATGCCATGAAAACGTATTAACTGAAAGTTATCGGCAGTAAAACCACCGGTAATTTCGTCTTTTAAATCTTTTTCTATGGTGCCACGTAAAAAGTTACTTTCTCTTTTCAAACGTTCGTTATCAGAAAGTTTTACGTTTTTATCTTGTTCGCTCATTTTAAATCCTAAATTTGTTACAGTGACGGCTGCTAGCTGTTAAATAAAATAAGAAACGTGATTAATACACGTCTTTCTGATAGCGGTTTGCGCTACGCAAATCTTTTAAATATTGCTCTGCGTCTTCATTGCTCTTGCCTGTGTTTTCTTTAACGATATCAACCAAGGCGTTGTGTACATCTTTTGCCATGCGATTTGCATCGCCACAAATATAAAAGTGAGCGCCGGCTTCTAACCACTCAAACACGTCTTTACTGTTACTGCGTAATTTGTCTTGTACGTATACTTTTTCTGCTTGGTCACGGCTAAATGCAACATCTACTTTGTTAAGTAAACCCGATTTTAAATAACCCTGTATTTCTACTTGGTATAAAAAGTCTTGAGTGAAATGTGGGTTACCAAAGAACAACCAGTTTTTGCCTTGTGCTTCACGCGAATCACGCTCTTGTAAAAATGCACGGAACGGCGCTATACCCGTACCAGGACCAACCATAATCACCGGTGTATCATCGTTAGTTGGTAGGCGGAAATTGTCGTTGTGTTCGCTAAATACTTTAACTTTACATCCTTCTTCTGCACGACGAGTTAAGTAACCAGTACAGCCACCTAAATGCTCGCTATCAAATGCATCAAACTGCACTAGACCTAGTGTTAAATGTACTTCGTCTTCAACTTCGCTTTGGCTAGATGCAATTGAGTACAAACGAGCTTGTAGTTTACGTAAGCAATCTACTAATGTTTGCGCATCAAGCTTTGCTGGGTTTTGGCGAATCACATCATATATTTGACGAGGCTCAATGTATGCGCGCATTGCCGTTTTATCTTCAACTAGTTTAAGCAGCTCTGGCGTGCCCGTAGCAGTTGCGTATTTTTCTACAAAACCTGGGTACGACTGAGTCAGCTCTAGTTTTTCAATAAGTGCATCGCGTACGCTTAGCTCTTCATCACCTACTTTTACAATGCTTGTTGCATCAATTTGAGTAAGTGTAAGTACTTCATCAACTAATACATCGTCATTTAAAAAGTACACACCTAATGAATCACCAGGCGTGTAAGTAATGTCAGAACCTTCAAGCGAAATTTCAACATGGCGTACATCTTTAGTTGAGTCGCGACCGGTAATTTTTTGAACAGTTAATAGCTCTGCTTCAAATGGATTTTGTTTTGTATATTGGCTTGCTGCAGAGGTTGGAGCGCCAAATGGCATTGATACAACTTGACCACCAGCGGCCTCTTGTTGCGCTTTTAAATCAGGTTCGAATGCGTCAATTGCGCCCGCAATCCATGTTGCAGCTTCATCTTCATAATCTACATCTAAATCAGCACGTTGATATATGGTCTGTGCACCTAGTTTATTTAAACGCTCTTCAAAGTCTTTTGCTGTTTGGCAGAAAAACTCATAGCTAGAATCACCTAAACCAATAACGGCTATTTTTACATCGTCTAGTTTTGGTGCTTTTTTAGTTGCTAAAAATTCATAGAGTGTTTCTGCGTCTTCTGGTGGCTCACCTTCACCGTAAGTAGATACAACGATGGTTAAAAACTTTTCTTTTTTCAGGGCTGTTGGTTTGTAATCTGACATGCTAACCAATTTAACCGCTAAGCCGCGCGACTCAGCCTGCTCTTTCATTTTGGTAGCTACGCCTTTTGCGTTACCCGTTTGCGAACCATATAAAATAGTTAGCGCTGCAGCATCTCCTGCAGCCGGTACGCCAGCAATAGGAGCACCTAATGCAGCTGAGTTAGCATTAGCGGCTAAGTAACCACTTACCCATGCTTGTTGAATTGGATTAAGCTCAGCCACTAAACCTTGCAGCTTTTGTACTTGATCTTGCGATAGCGGGCTTGCCGCAGCATTTAGTTGACCTAACAACATGAATCGATTCCCCATAACCCTGAAAATTAAACACAACACACTTTGTGTATTGTTAAAAATGAGTTTTACCTCATCCAGAGTGTATCTGTTGAGGTTTTCTAAGTTAGTAGGATAACGGGCTCAGCATAGATAAAAAAAGAATAGAATCTGCTTTGATATTCCATTTAGTTATTAATTTATAAAAATACCTTCAAAAACAGATTAAAGACTTATTATTGCTTTTTACTGCACTTTAAATTAACAATTTTGTAACCTAACTAATGTAGGGTATATTCTTCATTCAAAATAAAAATAGGAACAACTATGTTACACGGGAAATATAAAAATAATCTACTTATTACCGCTTTGTTACTTGGCTCATTACCTGTAATGGCCAATGTAGCTAATGGCGGATTTGAACAATGGTCAGGTAATACACCTAGCTCTTGGAGCACTATTGATAGCGGAATCAGCTTAACGCGCTCAACTAGCACAGTTAAAAGTGGCAGTAGCTCTGCTGCTGTCAATGTAACAACAGGATCGCAAAGTAACACTGATTTACTACAACAAGTTGCTGTAGAAGCTGGTAAAACCTATAACTTTTCGGCTGATGTTTACCATACCGAAGGTAAAATTAAAGCGCGCTTATATGTAGATGGCTATCAAGGCTATTCAAATCAAGCACAAACTAACCAATGGCAAACAATTAGCCATAGCTATACAGCAAGCAGTGATAAAACAATTAGTGTTGGGCTTAGGTTTTACGATGTAAGTGGATTTGATGGCAGCGAAACCGCATACGTAGATAACTTTTTACCAAATACTGATGGCAACGCATCAACAAGTTGCACCGACAATAGCCTTACCTTAACGCTTAACACCGATAATTATGGTAGCGAAACTAACTGGGCCGTAAATAACAATCAAGGTAGCGCAATCGTTAACGGCAGTGGTTACGCATCAAACACTCAGTATGATGAGCAAATATGCCTAACTGATGGTACTTACACACTTGTTATTAGCGACAGTTACGGCGATGGTATGTGTTGTTCAACAGGTAGTGGCAGTTATGCGCTTAAGCAAGGCTCTACCACACTTGCAAGTGGTGCAAGTTTTAGTAACACCGACAGCACAGCATTTACTTTAGGCGGTGGCTCTGGTGATGGCGGCGGGACTAATCCAACACCCACTGGCTACTATGTTACTGCTCAAGGGTTATCAGGTTATGCACTAAAAACTGAGCTTTATAATATTATTAAAGATCATAATGCACAGGGTTACTCGGCTATTTGGAATTTTTACGACTCATCTGCACGTGATAAATACTTTGAAAACGATAACAGCATTTTAGATATGTATAGCGAGAAACCAAACGGCTCAGATAGCTACAATTATACTGCGGTGAGTGACCAATGTGGTAACTATAGTGGAGAAGGCGGCTGTTACAACCGTGAGCATTCATTTCCTAAAAGCTGGTTTGGCGGCACTATTGAGCCAATGAACTCAGATGTGCATCATATTTACGCAACCGACGGTTATGTAAACTCAAAACGTAGTAACTTCCCATTTGGTGAAGTAGCAAGCGCTTCATTTACATCAACTAACGGAAGTAAATTAGGCTCTGCCGCAAGTTCATTAAATTACTCAGGTACTGTATTTGAGCCAATTGACGAATTTAAAGGTGACTTTGCTCGCGCTTATTTTTACATGGCAACGCGCTACGAAAATGTAATAGGCACTTGGCAAACCAAAACGACCTCAAGTAATGCAGTGCTTAATGGTTCAAGCAACCAAGTATTCGAGAACTGGGTTGTAGCCATGCTGCTTGACTGGCATAACAGCGATCCTGTAAGCCAAATGGAACTTGACCGTAACCAAGCAGCGTTTGAATTTCAAGGTAATCGTAACCCGTATATCGACCATCCTGAATTTGTAGAAATGATTTGGTAAAAGTTAGCAGTTAAAACATAAGCCTTTGCAATTGCAGGGGCTTTTAACCTTTAGTGTGTAATATTTTTATAAACACAATGCTTTAAGCTAATTATAAGAAACAGTTGCGATAAGTGACTTTTCAGCTCTGTTTTTCATCAACGTTAAAAGTGAATGATGAAAATCTTGAAATATCACCTCTCCCCATATTCGTGAATAAATACCAAAATTTGTATTGTCTTGCACGGTCGTTTTTAACGTTAAAATTGTATTGCCGCTTTTATCTTCACTTAGCTGATAACCACCGTAAAGTGGAGAAAAGTATTCACCGCCAAGTTTTACGTGTTTATCGAGTGCGTCATCGGGAATAGCATCTGGGTCTATGTCAAATCTATAAAGCATCTGTTTATTTGGTTGCCAGTCCGTAATAACTTCTTTAAATATAACCCCTTTTTGCCAAGTACTTGTGCGAACAGCGCCTATACCGCTTGCATTCATACTTGCCTTTAATGGCTTTGGTACACCAATTAATTGAGTGAGTGAAAAAGGCACTTCCTGTGGTTTTATATCACTCACATTAGCTAACTGTTGCCACACAACATTGATGGGCGCGTTAATAGTTATTGAATTTGTTACTTCGTATGTTTTTGATAAATTTAAAAAATTAACTTCAATAGGTGAGAGCAATATAGGTAACAACGCGATTGATAATAAAGAACTATTCGCTTTTTTTATTTCACGCTTTCTAACAAAACCCGCAAGTAATCCACCAATGCTGGCAAAAAACATAAAAGCAGGCAAAGCCATAGCCACACAAATACTGCCTTCAAGTAAAGTAATTACACTTACAAATAAAAAAACAAAAATAGGCTGCCAAGCAATCGTGACCATTTGCCTTTTAGTTAATGTTTTTGAGCTCTTAAATTCAAAGTGAACACGAATATAACCAATTGCAACGGGCACTAAAAACATAAATGATATAGAGACTAGGCTACTTAAATTATAAGTATCAAGTAGCTCTATAAACAGCCGCATAAATATGCCGTAAAGCGTACCAAGTAAAATACCAATTGATTTAGGGGAGTTGAGTTGCATGTCTATTCTTTATTGTTATTAACAATCAGAAAGTAACAGAAGTATTATTCCACCACAAATAAAACAATATTAACGGCACCTGCAAGCAAATAGCTTGAAATAAAACGGCTTTCACAGCCACTAAGACTAAAGGATAATAACCTGCCATTAACACTATTTCCCGCTATAAACAGTGATCAAATTCTTTAAAAATAAAAACAAGCCATTGATTTATAGTAATTTTAAATCATTTTGTGTAGTTTTATAATTTTTAACGTAAAGCTGATTGTCAGATTAACTGTATTAAAAACAACCATGCACGACCTTTTGCCTATACATAGCAGCCTAAAAGCTGATCTACCCTCCATGTTCAATATTCATTTGCTTTAACAAAAGCCGTATTTATTTGATTAAGCAACAATGTTGCAGGAGAACGCATGCAAACTACACCACCCGGTGATGCACCATTAAACACGCACAAGAATGCTCAAAGCTACGAGCAGCTTCACAAACCGAGTTCAGAGTTTAATACTCGCGACGAGTATCTCGAACATGAATTACAGATTATGCAGCCTAAACGCTGGCGTCCTAATTTACCGTTTAGAGATTACCGATTTGAATTTGAAGACACCATTCCAGCAATGGCGGGCACTATTGGTAAAGTCGTTATGGTGGGTGCTATTGCGGCAACATTTGCAGCGCCTCTTGGATTAAGCGATGCCTTTGTTTTAGAAAATGTACGTTATGAATTACTCATTGTTTCTATTTTTATCATCTTATTCTCAGGCTTTATTTTACCAACAGCTAACTTGGCTGGTACTCATGGCCCGCTTATTCCGTTAGTTCCTATTGTTGTTGCTGCTGGCGGTCACCCTATGGCGTTTGGCTTACTCATTGGTGCCTTTGGTTTTATTTTGGCCATAACCAAAGGAGGAAGTATGCTCGCGCGCCTAACCAGTAAAGGTGTATGTGGCGGGCTACTCATTTATTTAGGCTTTATTGGTACTATTTCGCAGGTTAAAAAGCTGTTTGCCTGGGCTGAGGCCATTGATATGGCGCATATTGCGTTTATTGTTATTTTAGCCACCATTTTATTGTATGCACTGTTAGAGCACTTTAAAAAGCGCTGGTTAGCTGTGCCGTTAAGCTGCCTTATTGGTGGCGTGGTTGCCTTTGCTTTAGGTGCACCGTTTGAGTTTCATACAGCTCCCGGTTTACCAAATATGAACCCAGCTTACTGGTGGGGTGAAAACACGGGCTGGATGCTTGGCCTGCCAACGCTTGAAAGCTTTGTGGTTGTACTACCATTTGCAGTGCTCGCCGTTGCTATGTGGTCACCTGATTTTTTAGGTCATCAAGTATTTCAAAAAATAAGCTATCCGCAACGTACTGAAAAAGTACAAATGAATATCGACGACACCATGCTGAGCGCATCGGTTAGACAAACATTTGGCTCACTTGCCGGTGGTGCTAACTTTACCTCATCGTGGGGAACCTACATTGTACCTGCTGCTATTGCTAAACGCCCTATTCCGGCTGGCGCCATTTTAACAGCCGTATTTTGTATTATTGCTGGTTTATGGGGTTACCCAATGGATTTAGCCATTTGGCAACCTGTGCTTTGTGTAGCGCTTATTGTAGGAGTGTTTATTCCGCTACTTGAAGCTGGCATGGAAATGACGCGCGAAGGCAAAACAACGCAATCAGCCGCTATTGTGGTGTTTGCCTCAACCTTGGTTAACCCGGCTTTTGGTTGGTCGCTTACTATGTTACTTGATAACTTAGGGCTTATTGGCTGTAAAGAACGTAGCGCTGAGCTAACTAAGATGAGCCGCTGGGTGATTCCACTTATTATGTTTGTGCTACTTACCACTGTAATGGCAATTGTAGGCATGTTACCTGGTATACCTGCGTTAATGGCTGACTTTAGACATTAAGCCTTAGGTACTGAACCTAATATTTACCCACAAAAAAGCACGGCAATTGCCGTGCTTTTCAATACGTGATTTTACTATATACAAGTTAAACAATTACTGCCAAGGGCGCTCAGCTGCTAGTTGTTTTTCAAACGCATCAATCTGTGGGTTTAGTGTTTCGGTTACACCAATAAAATCTAAGCCACTTAATAGACGCTCTTTTACGTCTTTACGAATATCAAAACTAATTGGTGCAAACTTACTGCTTGTTAGTGTTTGATTTTCAAGGTCGATTTCAATGTTAATATCGTCGTGCTGCTCGCTAAGTACAAACAATTGCTCAAGCGTGTCGGCAGGTAACGCAATGGCTAACATTTGGTTGTTACCACAGTTATTAAAGAAAATATCTGCAAAGCTTTCAGCTAAAATAACTTCAAAACCATATTGCTTAAGTGCCCATGGCGCGTGCTCGCGAGATGAGCCACAACCAAAGTTGTCGCGCGTTAATAATATTTGCGCGCCTTGGTAGCATGGGCGATTTAAAATAAAGTCAGGGTTTGGCTCACCGTTATCTAGGTAACGCCAATCATAAAACAAGGCAGCATCAAAACCTTCGCGGCTAGTTGATGTTAAAAACTGCTTAGGAATAATTTGGTCAGTATCTACATTGTTTTTATCAAGTGGAGCCATTAAGCCACTAAAAAATACGCTCATTATGCTTCTCCTCTAATATCAACAAAGTGACCATGTATTGCAGCGGCTGCCGCCATTGCAGGACTAACTAAATGGGTACGCCCGCCACGACCTTGGCGACCTTCAAAATTACGATTAGAAGTAGATGCACAACGCTTGCCTGCTTCTAGGCGGTCATCGTTCATCGCTAAACACATAGAACAACCTGGTTCGCGCCATTCAAAGCCTGCGGCTTTAAAAATATCGGCTAAGCCTTCGTCTTCAGCTTGTTTTTTAACTAAGCCAGAGCCCGGTACAATTAACGCCTCTATGCCGGCTACAACTTGCTTGCCTTCAACAATTTTTGCAGCTGCGCGTAAGTCTTCAATACGGCTATTAGTACATGAGCCAATAAATACCGTGTCTACTTTTGCGCTTGATAATTTATCGCCCGCTTTTAAGCCCATGTATTTAAGTGCGCTGCGAATGGCATCGGCTTTAATTAAATCTGGCTCTTTATCTGGATCGGGTATGCACTCATCAACACCAATTACTTGCTCTGGGCTTGTGCCCCAGGTAATTTGTGGCTGAATGTCGTCAGCATTTAGCTCAACAACTAAATCAAAGTGTGCGCCTTCGTCTGTTTTTAAGGTTTCCCAATATTCAACGGCTGCATCAAAATCTGCGCCTTTAGGTGCAAACGGACGACCTTTTAAATAATCATAAGTAATTTGGTCAGATGCAATTAAACCCGCTTTTGCACCCATTTCTATGCTCATATTACATAGCGTCATACGGGCTTCCATTGAAAGCGCTTCAATGCCTGCACCACAAAACTCTGCTACATAGCCTGTGCCACCAGCAGTACCTAACTTGCCAATTACCGCCATAATTAAATCTTTAGCCGTAACTGTTGGACGCAATACACCGTTAATTTGAATTTTTAACGATTTCGCCTTTTTTTGCTGTAGCGTTTGCGTTGCTAATACGTGCTCAACCTCAGACGTACCAATACCATGCGCTAATGCGCCAAACGCACCATGCGTAGAAGTATGGCTATCGCCACATACAATGGTTGTGCCTGGCAAAGTAATACCTTGCTCTGGGCCCATTACGTGCACAATGCCTTGGTTAATTGAGTTTAAATCGTAAAGTACAATACCAAACTCTTTACAGTTTTTATCAAGCGCCATTAATTGATTTTTAGATACTTCGCTTGCGGCATCAAGTGATCGGCTCTTAGTCGATACGTTATGATCCATCGTTGCAAAGGTTTTTTCTGGGCAACGTACAGTACGGTTTTTTTCACGTAGACCTGCAAAAGCCTGCGGAGAAGTAACTTCATGCACTAAATGGCGGTCAATATAAAGTAAGTCGGTTTGCTCATTTATGCTGGCAACGGTATGTGCTTGCCAAATTTTGTCGTATAACGTTTGGGCCACTTGCTAATTCCCTAATCTGTTTGAGTTGCAGCATAACGGTGCTGCAACTTTAATATGTTATTAAATGCGTGAAACGATAGCGGCTGCCACATCGCTTGTGCTGTAACCTGCATTTGGATATATATCTGGTGTGCCAACGCCTGCTTCTACGGCTTCTGCTACTGCTTTTTCAATCGTGCGAGCAGCTTCGTCTTGCCCTAGCGAGTAACGTAGCATTAATGCGGCACTTAAAATTTGTGCTATTGGGTTTGCAACGCCTTTACCTGCAATATCTGGTGCTGAACCGCCTGCTGGCTCGTACAATCCAAAACCCGATTGATTCAAGCTTGCCGAAGGTAATAAGCCCATTGAGCCTGTGATCATCGCGCACTCATCTGACAAAATATCGCCAAATAAGTTATCGCAAAGTAGTACGTCAAATTGGCTAGGCTGTTTAACTAACTGCATAGCGGCGTTATCTACGTAAATGTAATCTAGGCTTACTTCTGGGTAGTCTTTGCTTACTTCGGTGACTACTTCGCGCCATAATACGCTTGATGCAAGTACGTTTGCTTTATCAACAGAGGTAACATGGTTACTACGTAGTTTTGCAGCTTCAAAAGCAAAACGAGCAATACGTTCAATTTCTTTACGCGAGTATGTTTGCGTATCAAAAGCAGCTTCTTCAGCGCCTTCGCCGCTACGGCCTTTTTCGCCAAAATAAATGCCGCCGGTTAGCTCGCGCACACATAAAATATCAAAACCTTTTTCGCTAATATCAGCGCGAAGTGGTGACGCTGCACTTAATGCAGGTAATAACTGTGCAGGGCGCAGGTTACAAAACAAACCAAAGTGCTTACGAAGCGGCAATAACGATGCGCGCTCAGGCTGCTCGTTTGGTGGTAGGTTTTCCCATTTAGGACCGCCTACCGAACCAAATAAAATAGCGTCAGCGTTTTCACACGCTGCAAGTGTGCTCTCTGGTAATGCTTTACCAAATTCATCAATTGCTGCGCCACCAATTGCATAATGCTCACGGTTCAGGGTAAAACCAAACTTATTGCTCACAGCATCAAGTACTTGTTCTGCTGCTGCCATCACTTCTGGACCAATACCGTCGCCAGCTAATACGGCAACGCTGTAGTTTGTTTTACTCATCCTGCTTTCCTTTGTTGTTTTAAATCAGACACTTTTTGTGCACGATAAATTAAGTTATAAACACGGATCATGGCGCGTACCGACGCTTCAACCACATCCGCTGCAATGCCCGCACCGTGGTAAGGTCGGCCATCGTATTTAGCTATAATATTTACTTGGCCTAATGAGCTTGCACCTTGACCTGTCGCTTCTAAGTTATATTCAATCATTTCAACGCTCATACCGGTTAAGCGCTCAATGGCTGCAAACGAAGCTTCAACTGGGCCATTACCTGTCGCGGCTTCTTGTTTAGCTTCGCCATCAATTCGCATTCCAATCGTAGAGCTTGCTACCGATTGTGAGTTAGAAGCTGAGTTAACAAATTCTAATTGGTATTTTTCGTCTTTGTCGTTAATTTGATTAAAGTAAATCATCGCCTCAAGGTCGTAATCGTATACTGTGCCTTTTTGGTCAGCCAACTCAATAAAGCTTTTATATAAGCCATCCATATCGTAATCAGATTTTTGATAGCCTAACTCTTCTAGGCGATGCTCAATAACATGACGACCCGAACGCGAAGTCATATTTAATTGGTTACTTGGCACACCCACGCTTTCTGGCGACATAATCTCATAAGTATTTTGCGCTTTTAATACACCGTCTTGGTGAATGCCAGAACTATGCGCAAAGGCGTTTTCGCCAACAATCGCTTTATTTGGTTGTACTGGCATATTACAAATTTTAGCCACTTGGCGAGATGCGCGGTAAATTTCTTCACTTTTAATATCTGTGTATACTTTTAAGTGGTCTTTGCGCATTTTCATGATCATTGCCACTTCTTCAAGCGAGCAGTTACCAGCCCGCTCACCAATGCCATTAATAGTACACTCAATTTGGCGTGCGCCGGCTTGCACTGCAGCCACCGAGTTTGCTACTGCTAAACCTAAATCGTTGTGGCAATGCACACTTAAGCGCGCTTTATCAATATTTGGCACATTATTCATTAAATGGCGGATCATCGCGGCGTACTCATCTGGCGTTACAAAACCAACGGTATCTGGCAAGTTAATAGTAGAGGCACCGGCGTTAATTGCCTGTTCAACAATTTTACATAAATCCCAATGCGGCGTACGACCGGCATCTTCACACGAAAATTCAACATCATCAGTATAGTTACGCGCCAATTTAATTGATTTAACAGCCATTGCCGTTGCATCATCTAGGCTCATACGTAATTTATGTTCAAGGTGCAAAGGGCTTGTAGCAATAAAAGTATGAATACGGCTTTGTTGAGCTGTGCGAAGTGCTTCGCCACAGGCTTCAATGTCTTTAGCAACTGAGCGTGCTAAACCACAAATAATCGGGCCTTTTACTTCGGTTGCAATACGTTGCACCGAGCGAAAATCAGCAGGGCTCGAAACTGGAAAACCCACTTCCATCACATCCACATTCAAGCGGCTAATTGTATGCGCTAATTGAATTTTATCATCTTCAGTAAGGCTTGCTTTAAGCGCCTGTTCGCCATCACGTAAGGTGGTATCAAAAATCCATACTTTATCTTGCTCTTGCATAACTGCCCCTCATTCCTATGTTACCCAAATTTCAATTAATCCCAGCCGCGAGATAAAAAAAACCCCGCAATTGCGGGGTTTTTAGTGTTCAACTCGATGCAAACACACTAATCCCCGCTCACTGACCATAGCAGTAAGAGGTTAATTTTTAGTGTAATTAAACGAATAATATGCATCTTGTTTTCTTGTGTGTGTGTTCAGTGAAGCCTATTTTTAACATTACAAAGCGACGGAAGCAAGCATAAAAATTCCACAAAACACCTTCAAAACACAACCATAAAGAAAATAAAAACCAATAAACCTCAAATAAAAAGATTAAAAATACCAAACACGCTTCTTGTCACCATAATCAAATCGGCTTTGAAGTGATCCCCGATTAGATAAGTTTTATTATTTTTATCTGGGTTTATAAAGTAATCCCATGTTTAATAATTAAAAAGTGCCATTACTCACTTTATCGACAAAATAGTCAAAGTGATTTGAGCTATATTGAGCCTACTTGCATATCGATGGAATCGATTCATTATTCTCAACATAACCAGTTAATAAATACACGATTGGGCTGGCACTTCCTTTGCTAATGTCATGCATAACTAGTTACCCTGTGCTTTTTGGTTTGTAATCGCTACTGGTGATAATCTGTCCAAACCCCAAATACCCATTTCCTTTACTCGTATGATTTTTTGTTCGCCTGTTAAAATATTCGTTTTAGTAATAATGCTGTATATGTCAGGTATTTCATCTCGACTAGTTGGCTCTTTAAAATCGTTATAACCAAATTTAAGAGTGACATTTTCATCCAAAGAAAAAATCACGCTATTACCTTCCCCTATTTCTGAGTGCTCTATTTCCGGATTGGCAATATTCACCCAATGAAAATGCGCTTTTGGTCTAATATGAGTCATAAACGCTAAGTATTTTCCATCCGGTGAGATACGGTGGTCCAGCATCTCCCATTTCCTCGGAAAACCAAAGTTCACTTTACGTACTACTTCACCATTAAACTTATGTATCCAAAAGCCATCGTGCTTTATGGCTAAAAATTCTTTATCACCTGGGAGTAAAAAAGCAGCGCCACTGTGGTGAATTTGCGGCCGAGAGGTTAGCTCCCCTGTTGGTACATGGTAATTAAAGTTTTTGCCATCTGAGTAAAAAATGACGTTTTCACTGTCTGACGTCCAATTAAACCACGGGTAGCCTCCTCCACCTGACATGCTAATCAGCTTTTTATCTTTAGTATCGTATAACTGGCGAGTCGCTCGGTCATTTATATAACCCGAAATAGCAATATAACGGTTATCTGGTGAGCGTGCTGGTGGATGTATACTAATAGATTCAAGCTTTTGAAATACCTCTTCTGGAATAATACGGCGCCGGTCTGAGCCATCTAACCGTGATGACCAAAGCGTATAAACCTCGCTGCCTTTATATTTATTCCAGAACATTAACCGCGGGGTTGAAAATGTATCAGCATCGCCATACACCTCTTCGCGTATTTCTAATGGCCATTCTGGGTGGTTTTTGTGCTCTTTAGCCCATGGGTATTTAGCAGCATCAACGGCAGTTGTGTTTGTTGAGCTTTGCGATGAGGGCTCTGAGCAACCGCTTAGCAATAAGCTAAAACAAACGCTGAGCACGCAAAGCACGCTGTGATTTTTTATAAATGTCATTATTAAAATCCTTTTAAACTGTTAAAGTACCGAGCCGTTCTGCACACTATGCCCATACCCTAATAAATAAAAAAGCTCATATTCATGAGCTTTTTTATTCTTACTATAATTGCGCTGTTGCGCTCAGTTATGTTGGTAGTAACTACTTAAATTACGAATAAATTTATTCGCTTTTAAAAGCTCCTAGCGGCCTTACTTTCCTCTTTGTAGCATCTTCAACAAACCACTGTTTCACTTCATCTTCAGTCAACCCTTCCTCTGACAAGCGCTTATATAGGTCTTTTTGTGATGGGGTTGAATGATCGCTATTTAGCTCAGCGGCTAATTCTTTTAAATCAGCTTCTGGTAGTGTTTTACCCCAAGGCAAATTGCTATTTGTAGGGTTCGGTAGTGGTAACTTTAACTGCAAGCCATGGTTGCTAATTTTATCGGTCATCGAACCGATATCATTAAAATTAAAGCCCGAATTTCCCGCTGAGTTAAAGCTAGCTATACCTAGCTCCATCGTATATTGCCGGTCTTCTTTGTCAGTAAATATATCACTAAATTGGCTTGTAAATATGTCTCCAAAAGGCCTTAAGCCGTTTACTTCAACACGCTTCGGTGAGTCATATTTCAAACTAAAATTTGCAGCAAAAACAAAAATCTGCTCTTCACCGGCAAATGCTTCAGCGTCTTTATTATGCCAATCAAGCAGCGCTCGACCCTGTTTACCTTTTTCGTTATCAGAGCCTGCGTTATTCAATAATTCAATTAACTCTTCATACTCTGGGCCTACCTGCTCATCAATTTTGCACTGGTTGTCATACCACTTATCCTCAAATTGATAGTCATCGTCATGCCATATGTCCACCATTTTATTTAAAATACGCTCTGTTTTATAACCTTTATTTGCATTACGTGTAGCCTTGCCTAAATAGCAAAGTTTTGACTGATACTTCGGGCCTTTATCATTAATACCAATAGTTTGCTGCAGTATTAAATCACATGGCACACTACGCCAATCTAAACCAATTAATTTTTTGGTATAATTATCAGACTCTAGCTCTGTACAGGTCGCTACAACCATAATATCGACTTGGGTATTCCAATCAAAGTCATCAAATATTATGTCATCGCCAAACTGGCGTACTTTAAACCCTAAACTTTGTGCGGCAGCAAATTCACTCTTGAACAAACGAATAACTTGCCCTTGCCTTTGTATTTTACTGGTTATTAAATAAGGTTTACCCTCACCACCAAAGCGCACCAAAATTCTAATGCTTTTTTCCCCAGCAAAAAGCTCTGGATATACAAAGCTTGAGCTACTGCTCGTTAAAAAATCTTTTATTAATAGTGACTCTTCATTACCACCATTCCGCTTTGTATTTAAATCAACATAAAACTCATTCGCCACAAACTTGTTTTTTAAGCCTAAGGCATAGAGGACCTCCGCAGTGCCAGACTCAAAAATCATCTCATCACTATTATCTTTACGCTCCCCCATTAGTGGCAATACAACCTTACTGCTACTACCAACTTGTGCACCAATGTAATAACGCATATCAGAAAAATTGTCATCTTGATAATATTCAAGTGCAGAGTCGTTTATAATCGAGTAAAAGGCTTCTTCGTGCACCATAGGCTTGGTACCTAAATACGTTTTTGGCCCTAATTGAAAAAATGGTGTAAATACACAACCAAACTTTCCTGCAAAATGTTTTTCATTCTCTAATAGCTCAGACTCTACAAGCGGCCTTACAAGCTCTTTATAAGCAAGTTCGTTATTTATTACGCCATCACAGCGCGTTACTTCGAATGTAATAGGTGCAATACCGGTCATCGTGTCGTTAAATACAACAAGAACACGAATCGGGGTGAATGGCGTTAAACGCTTTAGTTTATTGGCAATAATTGGCAACCATTTTTTTGAAGTCTGGTCTTGATAATATATAGCGCTGTGGTGATAGCTCGCCTCACCATAGTCAGAAAACACCGGCTCAAATGTGTTTGCAAAGCTTTCGAGGTATTTACTGCCTTCTTTTTCTTGCGTGGCAAATGTGTGAATGGGGAAGTAATTTTGAAATTCAGCCGTAATATAATTATGCTCACGCGCTACTGTTGGCACCGTCATCATATAAAAACCATACGGGTTAGATTGTGATTGCAAATAAAGCGTGTTTTCAGGATCTGTAACTGCGGCTTTACGTGCCGCTTTATCTAGCAAGCTGTAGTTGTCACTAAAGCCGTAAAGTGCTTTTTTATCACCATCGGTACTTTGCTTTTGACTGGTAATGCTATCAATTAAAAATACCCAAAATGTATCCATCCTAATTGATGCACCAGGTAAATTAGGCAGTGCCCAGCTATCACCTAATAAAAAGTTTTCTATGTATTGTTTTACTTTATAGCGCTCTAAGTTTGAATAATACTGGCTTTTATCACCTTCACGCTGCGCCCTTAGCAGCAACCCCATAAGGCCCGATATGGCCTCTGAGCGCAACCTAAATTGAGCAGCCCATTGTGTGCTTTGCTGCGTTTTTCCGTCTATATTGTATTCACTTAATAGCTCATGCATCATACCTTGGTTAGCAGCACACTCTTGGCCTAAGCGTTTATCTCGCTGAATTTCTGCATAATAATGTTTACAGGCGTTATCGAGGAGTGCTTCATCCATTAAATTCGCAGCTGACGTAGCGATAGTATCAAGCGCTTTTACTACCGCTACTGCCGCAGCAATGGGAGCTGTTGCCGGGATAAATGCCATAACACCCAAAGCAATGTTAATCATTTGCCACGCCATATCGTCGCCTGTTTCATCTACTTTTATATCATTGGCTACGGTTAAATTACGAAAACGCTCTAGGCTATCCATACCTTCACGCGAGGGGCAAACATTTATTTGGCTAATAGCATAGGCGGCAATATGTACACGGCGGTTTTGTGCTCGGCTTGCCTCATCTTTATTATTTATAAGTGGTTGAGCATAACCCAGCCCTAGTACTTCAATACGCGCCTCATCAATGCCTGCTTGGGTCACTAAAATGTGCTTAACAGCCTCTGCTCGTCGCTCAGATAATGCTATATTATAATCGTAATTACCTATATCGCAGGTGTGGCCTGCCACGGTCACTTTAAGGCTCTCATTTTGCTTAAGCGCTTTTATAACAGCCTCGCTTTGCTGCAAAATGGTATTGCGGTAATCATCGGTTACTTGCTCGCTATTAAGCGAAAACGTCCCTTCAATTACTACATCTTTTACAATTTCTTTGGCACTTAAATGCTCAAAATAATCGTTAGCAACCGTTTTATAGTGTCGTTTAGCTTGCGCTAAATTAGGAATATTTGTACCAAATTGCTGCAACGTAGTTTGCCCAAGTGCTGCAATATTTGTGGTTAAGTCAGCTATATTGAGCGCATTGCCTGCTGCATCCATTGCTACCTTAGGAATGCCAAGCTTTTTACCTAAACTTTTATTATAGCTTTCCATTGCTGCTGGTGTGTTAGCTGGTAAGCGCCACAAATTTTCTGCAAGTGCTTGCCGCCAAGCATCGGTTGTAAAGGCTGCGCGAGCTTCACGTAGCTTTTTCCAAGCATCCTGCCCATCTTGCATAGCAAACACGGCATCTAGCGTTGCTTGAATCGTTTTATCTTCTGTTTTATTTAAATGAGTATGTATTGCTTTAGCAATTTTACTCCCTAAAGCAAACTTACCATTAGTGGTAAAATTACCGTTACTGGCGCTGGCGGTTATATCGGTATTTATTAATCCTGCAGCTAATTGTGCACGTCCTTTTGCGACAGACCAGCCATGGCAAAAGCTCTCAAAGCCACTGGCTATTTTTATTGGTTCATCACTAACTTTGGCGCGGCCAACCTCTTTACCGCTTTCATCTTTCATACTAATATTTTTAGGATCATACGTGGCATGCTCGGTTTTTAAATCTTTTGCATAGCTTATTAAGTGGCTATAAAAGCGAGGAAATTGCTTTATTATTGCCTCTTCAACCGAAAGCGGATCGCAATTAATTACATCAAACTCACCTGCCTCATTTTTTATATCAAAGCGGATCATTTCGGCGAGTTCATAGTAATCGTAGTTATCATCTGACTGAACTGATTTGGCACACCAGTTTGAAATATTAGCTAGGTAGGTATCTTGATCAAGCCTTACTTTGATTCTATACAACCCTTTGGGTAGTATCTTGTTAGTACCTGATATCACTGCTAATTTAGTTTCGCGGTCGAAAGTAGCTGGTATATCCCTTCCCTCTGGTGTTGACAAAACAATATTTGCGCCGGGAGAAAGAAGCGGGATGTTTGGATTAATACTTAAAATTATTGCTCGCGTTTTAGCCAACACATACGCTTGAATAGTTTGTACGTTTTTTTGAGTTATTTCTTTTGCGTACCACTTATTGTAAGTGTCGTCTTCGCTATTTTCTGCAGGCTGTTTTAAATTTGTAACAGGGACTGTTTGTAACTCTAATAACGGCGTATTTGAGCTACTGTAATTTTTTAAATTATCAACAAACTCTTTAACCCACCCACTAGGGTTATTATTGGCAATGAGACCAATGGATTCCATTGGCGGAATAATAATAGGCCGTTGATTATTAGCAATGTAGGCATGAAACGGCTGACGTACTTCTAATGAGTCACTATTTATTGTCGATAAAATACCGGAGCTATTTGTTTTTAATACAACAGGTTTTTTTGTATCATAAGTGGCTGACTTTGGTTGTTCAGCAATAACAATTCGGTTTGCTACCGGCGTTAATTTACCCACGGGTGTGTTGTTTTTAACATAACCAGTTAATAAATACACGATTGGGCTGGCACTTCCTTTGCTAATGTCATGCATAACTAGTTACTCTGTGCTTTTTGGTTGGTAATAGCTATAGGTGCTATGCTTCTAAGCCCCCACATTCTCATTTCTTTAGTGCGTATTACCTGCTGTTCACCGGTTAAAATATTAGTTTGGGTAATAATACTATAAGTAACTGGCTTGTTATTTTCATCAACTTCACCTCTAGGGTTATAGCCAAATTTAAGCGTAACATCTTCATCAAGTGAAAAGATTACGCCATTTCCCTCCCCTTTTTCTGAGTGCTCTATTTCAGGGTTTGCTATATTCACCCAATGGAAGTGGAAATCTTCTCTACCATACGTCATAAACGCTAAGTACTTACCATCGGGTGAAATACGGTGGTTTTTCATTTCCCACTTACGTGGAAAACCAAAGTTAACTTTGCGTACTATTTCACCATTAAACTTATGTATCCAAAAGCCATCGTGCTTTATCGCTAAAAACTCTTTATCACCAGGCAGTAAAAAAGCAGCGCCACTGTGGTGAATTTGAGGCCGTGGGGTTAGCTCCCCTGTTGATACATGGTAGTTAAAGTTTTTGCCATCTGAGTAAAAAATCACATTTTTACTGTCTGACGTCCAATTAAACCACGGGTAGCCCCCCCCGCCTGACATGGTGATTAGCTTTTTCTCTTTAGTATCGTATAACTGGCGGGTTGCTCGGTCATTTATATAGCCCGAAATAGCGATATAACGGTTATCTGGTGAGCGTGCTGGTGGATGCAATCCCGCAGGCTCCAGTTGGGTAAAAATTTCTTCTGGAATAATACGGCGCCGGTCTGAGCCATCTAACCTTGATGACCAAAGCGTATAAACCTCGCTGTATTTATATTTATTCCAGAACATTAACCGTGGGGTTGAAAATGTATCTGCATCGCCATACACCTCTTCGCGTATTTCTAGTGGCCACTCTGGATGGTTTTTGTGCTCCTTAGCCCATGGGTATTTAGCAACATCAACTTCTACTTGTGGTGAACTTTGCGATGGTGGCTCTGAGCAACCGCTTAGCAATAAGCTAAAGCAAACGCTGAGGGCGCAAAGCATGCTGTGATTTTTTAAAAACGTCATTAAAACTATCCTTTTACTACATGCACTTATTTACGAGGTAATATAAATAAGCGCACTCATTAAAACTTGTGTTATTGAGTCAAAGTGCTCGTACTTACTCTTCTACTATTTCTGCCATTAAAACAGATTCTGGCGTTTGGTCGTGAAGCTTACTGAATGGGACATTGTCGAAAATATAATAAGCTGGCTGGCCATCATTTGGGTCTTGCATTAAATCAAAGCTGCCACTTTGAGGGGTATTAGTAAATTTTATTTTTACCCACGTGGAATCAAGCCTTACACTGGCTATAAATTGTACTTGCTGCCAACTATGTTGTTTATTTATAAGTATAAGCTGCTCTTTGTCATACTTTGGCGTATTTGGGTCAACCTGATACATAAACACAAAAGCGGGCTTAACCATAGTTAACGGGTTTATGTTATTTACTACCATTGCCATACTGTGCGGGGCACTCATACTAACTCCCAAATACTTGTTGTAGTTTTGCTTTGGTTTTAGGGCCTGGAATGCCGTCTATGTCGAGATTGTGCTCGTACTGAAATTCTTTTACACCAATGCGAGTTTTTTGACCCATAACACCATCAACCGTACCACAATCAAAGCCCAACATATTACACCTACCTTGCACACCCGAGAGGGTTTCTATTGGGTCTAGGTTGCCTATTTGCACGTTAAAGCTTTTAGTTGGTGTGGTTTCGCCTTCATTTAGGTATAAATCGACGGTGCCAGTAAGAGCGTCGTTATTATTAAGCTCTACTTCAATAAGCCCATCACTTTGCAGTACGGTATCTATTGTTTGGCTACCGATATTTAGTACTACGCGTTTACCGGCTACGTCATCGCCGTCGTCGTACGATACTTGCAGGCGAAAATACTCTTTTTCGTTTTGTACAACAAAACTATTAATGCTGTTGGTGCGCAGCGGAATAAACTTTTCTTTTTTTGGCGGAATCGTAATTTTATCGCCCGGGTAAATTAAGTTTGGATCGGGGCGTAGGGCTTTAAACTCTGCATTGCTTGGGTGGTTATAAAGCGCTTTAGATGTTTGGTAGCCGTATTGCCTTGCTATGCGCAATAGCGTTTCACCTTGGGCTACGGTGTGTTGTTGGGTCATTGTGTATCCTTAAACCTTACCTATAGACCAATCTTCGCTGTCGAGTTCAAAAAAGCTGACTTTAGCGTTTTCAAAGTCGGGGCCTGATACGTTGGCATAACCGTTTTGATCAAGTTGCCCGGTAATAATGTGGCCGTTGCGTAGCCGTATTTTGTAACCCATGTTGGCTTGTGGCTCGCCAGCTTCGTCGAGTAGTTCTATTTCGTAGGCTAAAGTGGGTTGTTCAACAGTAAATGTGGTGGTGTCGGTTGCGCCACTGGCCGTCACCGTAACATTATAAAGACCCGGTTTTACCTCAGCGTAGTGCTGCCAAAACGAGACTTCGTCGGGACGTTTTTTTTCTAGTTGTAGCGTTATTTGCCCACTTGTTGGCCCTTGCCACTGAATAACTACACTGCGGCTGTTACTGCATGAGCCTTCTATATTGAGTTTCCAACCATTGGGGACTGTTAAGCTTGTGCCTGCTTTAGCAGGTTTTCGCTCGCTATAACCTAAGTTGTAATCGTAAATTAAGTTGGCATTTTTATAGCCGGTATATTGCTGTGCTAATTGCTCTACGGTTTCGGCGGCGCTAAGTACGTGGGTTGTAAAATTTTGCCTAACAGTGTGAGACGCTTTTAATAGCATTGTGCTGTTTAGCTCTGGCTTATAAATGCGTACAGCCGGCGCATGCTGTTGTATAGGTTGCGCTGCTTTTTTAGGTTTTTGATTATAACTTTGCTGATTTATAAATTGCGGACTATTTTGCGCAGCTGATTGGCTGTTTATAAATGCAGAAGTGCTTGGCGTCATTACTGTGTTATTTATAAAAGTATTGTTTTGCAACGCTGTTTGCGATGATGTAATTGAACCATTATTAACCGCGCCCGAGTAATTTGTTGGTGCTTGAGTTTGTTTTGGGTAAACAGCCAGGCGTGTACTAGCTTGCTTAAAAACTGAGTACGGTACCTTTTTCCACTCTTTGTCTTTAGCCCAATATTGGCACCGAGTGTCGTCGCGTAATCGCGCAGCTTGGTGTTTATCTAGCGCACCAAACAGGTTGTCTTGCAGTTGCCTTTGCAACACTTTAGGAAGTTTGCAAAGCTGAGCACGACTTAAATAAGAGAATGTAACCACAGGCTCTGAATTTTCAGGCTCATTATGTGGTTGTTCAAATAGTGGGGGGTAATTTAAGTTCACCGGATCCTTGGTGAGCATTTGCATCCTCGCTTTCTCTTAATAAGAGACTTATTTATTATTTAGTTACGGCTAAAAGGTATGCCGTTATTATAGTGCGTTAATATAAAGAAATAGGCACAAAAAATCTACAATGAATTTTTAAATTTGCTAACTTTGTTCAGTGTTTTCTCTTACGTAATGTCCGGCTCCACGAGTAATATAACGCAGCTGCCAAATAACACGCTCAATTAATTCGTCGCGTTGCAATCCTTCTATATCGAGCGCTTCTGCACCCGCATTAAATACGAGCGTTACCATAGATTCCGCCTGAATATAGGCATGCATAGCATTACATTTAGTTTCACTTTCTAAATAATGAGCCAGCTCTAAAATAAAATGCTTTACCTCGCGGGCTACAGCGGCTCTAAATGCTTTAGAAGTCCCAGAGCGTTCTCGTAGTAATAATCTAAATTGGTTACTTGAGTTATCAATAAACTCCATAAAAGTAACCACTGAGGTATTTATAACACTGCCGCCATCGTTTGCTATTCGTCTGCGAGCTTGACGCATTAGTTGGCGAAGGGTTAAACCGGCTTCGTCTACCATGGTTAAACCTAGCTCATCCATGTCTTTAAAATGACGATAAAAAGACGTTGGGGCAATACCGGCTTCTCGTGCTACTTCGCGTAAACTTAAATTCGAAAAACTATGATCAGCACTCAGCTGATTAAATGCCGCTTGAATTAACGCCTGTCGTGTTTTTTGTTTCTGTTGTGCTCTAACACCCGACATCAACAGCTCCCTGAATTATTTTATATGAATATTTAGTGATATTAGCTCAATTGTACAGTCTAATACTTGACGACGAGAGTTTGAAATACTATTTTAGCTTACAGTTGTACGCTGAGATTGAGAATTATGAATAAACCACCGATTATTTGGACAAACGTCCTATTTTTTAGCCTAACCTTTTTGGCGGCTGCCACACTTGTACCTTGGTACGCCATTAGCTACGGATTTACCAGCGCGCATTGGATTGCTTTTGTAGCCTGCATGTTTTATGCGGGCTTATCAATTACTGCCGGCTACCATCGATTATGGGCACATAAAACCTATAACGCACACCCTGCAGTTGAATTTATTTTTGCGCTTGGCGGTGCTTTTGCGCTGCAAAACAGTGCATTGCATTGGAGTAGCGATCACCGTATACATCACGGTCAAGTTGACGACCCAATAAAAGACCCTTACGCGGCGACCAATGGTTTTTGGTATAGCCATATCGGATGGATGTTACGTGACTACCAAGGCGATAGCTACGGTGATTATAGTAATTGTCGTGATTTACAGCGCAATAAAATAGTTATGTGGCAACACAAACATTACTTAAAGCTTGTGATTGCTATGAACGTAGGCTTGCCTCTAGCAATTGGTTTATTGGTTGGTGATGTGTGGGGGATGTTAATTCTTGCAGGTTTACTACGCTTAGTACTGAGTCAACACTTTACCTTTTTTATAAACTCAGTTGCACATATTTGGGGCTCTCGCCCATACACCGAAAAAAATACGGCACGTGATAACGGCTTTTTAGCGTTATTTACATACGGTGAGGGGTACCATAACTTCCACCATATTTTTGCAAGCGACTACCGTAACGGTATTAAATGGTTTCATTACGACCCAACAAAATGGATGATCCGCTCTTTAGCAGCTGTAGGTTTAGCCAATAAATTAAAGCGTACTCCTGTTGAGCGTATAGAAAAAGCGAAGGCCGAAACGCTCATGAGCAAAACGCAAACGCGCCTTGCAAAATTGCCTTTAGCACAAGATAAGATTACATTATTACAACAAGAGTACGATTTACTGCTGAAAAAACTGCAAAATTATTGTTCACTACAAAAACAAGTGTTAGAAGTTAAAAAAAATAACATGGCAAAGCAGTGTGAACGCTCAGCATTAATGGCACAATACCATGAGTTGGAAGCCGCCTGGGAAAATCAAAAACAGGCATGGCTAGCACTTAATGCGAGGTTATTAAAAGCCTCTTTTAATTAATTTAGGAGTGGCTGTGGCCAAACAACCAGAACAAAAAAAAGTACCCGTGACATACCAATATGATGCAATAATTATTGGCACGGGTCCTGGCGGTGAAGGTACCGCCATGAACCTTTCAAAAAACGATAAAAAAGTAGCGGTTATTGAACGCCAAGAATCAGTTGGTGGCGGTTGTGTACATTGGGGAACAATTCCTTCAAAAGCGCTTCGCCACTCTGTTAGCCGCTATATTGAATACAAAGCAAATCCGTTATTTAATGTTGGTGAGCGCCCTAGCCGCTTAACATTTCCTGATATTTTACGTCACGCAAGTTCTGTTATTTCTAAGCAATCTAATTTACGTAGTAGCTTTTACGATCGTAACCGCATTCATATGTTTCAAGGTGATGCGAGCTTTGTAGATAAGCACACAATTGAAGTAAAACGAAATGATGGTTCAACTGAGCGACTGACTGCTAAAACGATTGTTATTGCAACGGGTTCACGCCCTTATCGCCCACCAGAGGTAGATTTTACGCATTCTCGTATTTACGAAAGTGACACAATACTTGGCCTTGAGCATGACCCTCATCGTGTACTGATTTATGGTGCAGGTGTAATTGGTTGTGAGTACGCGTCAATATTTAAAGGTTTAGGCGCTAAAGTTGATTTGGTTAATACACGCGATCGTCTACTTGCTTTTATGGATGCAGAAATATCTGACGCACTTAGCTATCACTTTTGGAATAGCGGTATTGTTATTCGCCATAACGAAGAGTTTGACCGAATTGAGACGCGTGACGACTGCGTTATAATGCATCTAAAATCAGGTAAACGCGTAAAAGCTGACTGTATTTTATTTGCTAATGGTCGTACTGGTAACACTGATACACTAAATCTTGAAGCCATTGGCTTAAAAGCCGATAGCCGTGGCCAATTAAAAGTTAACGAAACATACCAAACAGAAATTGATAACGTTTACGCTGTAGGTGATGTAATAGGCTACCCAAGCCTTGCAAGTGCTGCGTTTGACCAAGGTCGTATAGCTGCTGATGCAATTGCATGTGGTAACTGCGATGACAGGCTGATTGTTGATATTCCGGCTGGTATTTATACCATTCCAGAAATGAGCTCAGTAGGTAAAACCGAGCAAGAGCTTACAGCCGCTAAAGTACCGTATGAAGTAGGCCGTGCTCAGTTTAAGCATTTGGCTCGCGCGCAAATTGCTGGTACTGAAGTAGGTAGTTTAAAAATATTATTCCACACCGAAACCAAAGAAGTACTTGGCGTACATTGTTTTGGCGAACGTGCCTCTGAAATTGTTCACATTGGCCAAGCTATTATGGAACAAAAAAATGGTGGCAATAATATCGACTACTTTGTAAATACCACATTTAACTACCCAACCATGGCTGAAGCCTACCGTGTTGCGGCATTAAATGGCTTAAATCGCTTATTTAAATAAGTAGTTTTAAAAGCCTTTATAAATAGGTAACAAAAAACCCGCAACTTAGCGGGTTTTTTACTTTTAAACAGTTTTAAAGCTCGTTTAAGTGACTATTACTTATGGTACTTAGCACTTAGCTCATGTACTGCATTAATAAATACGCCAGCATTTTCAGGGTCTACATCTGGTGTAATGCCGTGGCCTAAGTTAAACACGTGGCCATTGCCTGTACCAAAGTCTTCTAAAATAGTGCCGACTTCTTGGCGAATACGCTCTGGTGTACCGTGTAACATAGATGGGTCCATATTACCTTGTAGAGCAACTTTATCACCCACGCGGCGCTTAGCGTCGCTGATATTAATAGTCCAATCAAGACCGATTGCATCACAGCCTGTTGCTGCAATAGCTTCAATCCATTGACCACCATTTTTAGTGAACAAAGTAACCGGTACTTTACGACCGTCGTACTCACGAATTAAGCCATCTACAATTTTATGCATGTATTGTAATGAAAACTCATTGTAATCGCGCGGGCTTAATACACCACCCCATGAGTCAAATACCATTAGCGATTGCGCGCCTGCTTTAATTTGAGCATTTAAGTAATCAATAACTGAATCAGCTAGCTTATCTAGTAATAAATGAAGTGTTTGGGGCTCTGCAAACGCCATTTTTTTGATTTTACCAAATACTTTGCTGCTACCGCCTTCAACCATATAAGTTGCTAGTGTCCAAGGTGAACCAGAAAAACCAATAAGTGGTACTTCACCTTTAAGCTCACGACGAATAGTGCTTACTGCATTCATTACGTAGCCAAGCTCGTCTGTAGGGTCTAACTTTGGAATTTTTTTAACATCAGCAAGAGATGAAATAGGACGTTCGAACTTAGGGCCTTCGCCAGTTTCAAAGTAAAGACCTAAACCCATCGCATCTGGAATCGTTAAAATATCACTAAATAATATAGCGGCATCTAACGGGTAGCGACGAAGTGGCTGCAGTGTTACTTCACATGCAAGCTCAGCATTACGGCACAGGCTCATAAAATCGCCCGCTTGTGCACGTGTAGCGCGATACTCTGGTAAATAGCGTCCTGCTTGGCGCATCATCCATACCGGAGTTACATCAACAGGTTGTTTTGCAAGTGCACGTAAATAACGGTCGTTTTTTAATTCGCTCATGGCGTAAATGATCCTAAGACTTGTATAAATTGTGCAAGATTGTACCACCATATTCTCCGACCCTCTATTGCTTAGGGACGAAAACAGCTTTACCTAGAGGTAGATCAATAGAATAGAGTTTTTTAATCCATTTTGACTATAAAATAAACAAAAATAAATAACATTTAAAACTTTTTATTAATATGTTTGCAACATTACAAAAACCTTGTTATTGTTTGTCCCGCGTTAACAAAAACAATAATAAAAATCTTAAAACAATAAAAATAAATGTT
>NZ_JACJEA010000032.1:0-50073 GCF_014163835.1 Pseudoalteromonas sp. SR43-5 | reverse complement strand
GGATGCGAATAATACACCCTTTATTTTTCGAGTCAACACTTTGTTTTAAACTTTCTTTTTAGAAGATTTAAAACCGAAGTTTTATTTAACTCTCTGAGTAGTTCGTGCCTCGCTATGCGTTGGCGCTTCCCGTCTCAGTGGGGTCGCATTATAGGGAGCGGCGGATTTTACGCAAGCGTTATTTGCATAAAATAGTAATTAAAATTAAGCCCCAAGCAAGCGCACACGATAAACACAAGTTACCCACAAAACCCTGTTGATAACTCTGTTTTTGAACTTTAAAACTAAACACTTTTATCCTGATGTGATAAGTTGCGGTCACTTTTTTTAACTCATGTATTTAGGCAGTATCCATGACAGACATAATAAATAGTATAAGTGCCCTTCTATGGGGGCAAGTTCTCGTCTACTTATTAATAGCAGCGGGCCTCTTCTTTACTTTTCGACTAGGCTTTATTCAATTTGTGCAATTCCCACATATGTTCAAAGTTATGTTTGGTTCTCGTAAATGTGCCGATAACGAAATTTCATCCTTTCAGGCTTTTTGTACTTCATTAGCAGCTCGTGTCGGTACTGGTAATATGGCAGGTGTTGCTGTTGCCTTATATCTAGGTGGCCCAGGTGCTATTTTCTGGATGTGGCTTATTGCATTAATAGGTATGGCTACAAGTTTTGCCGAGAGTACTTTAGCTCAGGCTTATAAAACAAAAGATGCAGATGGTAATTTTAGAGGTGGCCCTGCTTATTATATGCAAAACGGTTTAGGCAAACGTTGGATGGGAACTTTATTCTCGTTATGTTTAATTTTAGCCTTTGGTTTAGTATTTAACGCAGTACAGTCAAACTCTATTGCTGCAGCATTTGAAGTAGCGTTTGATGTACCTAAGTATATAGTAGGCATTTGCTTGGTTATTGGTTCTGGCATTATTATTTTTGGTGGCCTAAAAACAATTTCTCGCTTTGCTGAAATGGTTGTGCCATTTATGGCATTAGCTTACCTGCTGGTTGCTCTTTATGTATGCGCAATTAACTTTACTGCACTACCAGATGTGCTAGTGCTTATTATAAAAAGTGCTTTTGGTATTGAACAAGCTGGTGCTGGTGCTATTGGATACGGTGTCACACAAGCGATGATCCAAGGTATAAAGCGTGGTTTATTCTCAAACGAAGCTGGTATGGGTAGTGCAGCTAATGCCGCGGCTACTGCGACGCCTTACCCTCCTCACCCAGCATCACAAGGTTATGTGCAAATGTTAGGCGTATTTATTGATACTATTGTTATTTGTACAGCGACTGCTTCTCTTATTTTACTATCGCAGCAATTAGTACCTGAATCTGGTGTTATGGGGATTGAACTTACACAAGCAGCATTACAAGAACATGTCGGCAACTGGGGTACTTACTTTATTGCTATTGCTATATTGTTTTTTGCCTTTACTTCTATTGTGGCCAATTACTCTTACGCTGAAACAAATTTAATGTTTTTAGAGCACAACTCTAATAAAGGTATGTTTATCTTTAGACTTGTTGTTTTAGGTATGGTGATGTTTGGTGCTGTTGGTGAGCTTGGTTTAATTTGGACGCTGGCAGATATATCAATGGGTTTAATGGCCATTGTAAACGTTATAGCGCTATTTATGCTTTCAGGTGTTGTTGTATGGCTTTCAAAAGACTATAACGAACAACGCAAAAAGGGCTTAATACCCACCTTTGACAAAAGTAAGCATCCTAAACTTGCTAAAGAGGTTGACCCAGAGGCCTGGGAATAGAAAATAATCAGCGAGCTACGGCTCGCTTTTTTAGTTCTAAAAATAACAAATACTACGCTTAATCATCTCATTTCTTATAAATAAAAGTTATATTAATTTTAAAACTATTTTATATTTAATTACGTAGTGCGTAGGATGTATGAATTAAGTTATCTATAAAAAGGAGATCCGATGGATGACATGACAAAAAAATACAGTATAGACACTACTGATTACCAAGTTGGGCAAGATAATGTACAAAAGTGGGGATTTGATATCCATAACCCAGTATTTGGTATAAGCGCCTTCTTAGTTGTTTTATTTGTAATACTTACCCTAGTTTTTGACCCTACCGTTACCCGTGATGCACTAACCTCGACTAAAGACGCAATAATTAATCAATTTGATAGTTACTTTATGTTACTAGCCAATGCCTTTGTGATCTTTTGCGTTATTTTAGCATTTTCTCCTTTAGGTAAAATTCGGTTGGGTGGCGTAAAAGCTCGTCCAGAACATGGTTACATGTCATGGCTTTCAATGCTCTTTGCAGCAGGCATGGGGATTGGCTTACTGTTTTGGGGAGTTGCTGAGCCAACTGCATATTATACTGGTTGGTATCATATGCCTATGGGCGTTGAGCCAAATTCACCGCAAGCACACTCATTAGCTTTGGGTGCAACCATGTACCACTGGGGTTTACATGGATGGGCGATTTACGCAGTTGTTGGATTAAGCTTGGCTTTTTTTGCATTTAATAAAGGCCTTCCTTTATCTATACGTTCGGTTTTTTATCCATTATTTGGTGATCGCGCCTGGGGGTGGCTTGGTCATATCATAGATATACTCGCTGTACTGTCTACTTTATTTGGTTTAGCTACATCGCTAGGCCTTGGCGCTCAACAAGCTACCAGCGGGATAAATTACCTGCTAGGCACTGATTACGGGACCGCTTTTCAAATATCTGTTATTGGTTTAGTAACGTGCATTGCAATTTTCTCAGTTATTAGAGGTATTGAGGGGGGTGTTAAAGTACTGAGCAATGTTAATTTAATTTGTGCATTTATTTTATTATTAGCTGTTATTGCCCTTACTTTCTCTGATGCAATTACTGCTATTTGGTTTACCCTTGGGGCGTACGTAGAGCACTTTGTACCTTTGAGTAATCCATTCAATAGACCCGATGAAGATTGGATGCACTCTTGGACTGTGTTTTATTGGGCATGGTGGATATCATGGTCGCCGTTTGTTGGGATGTTTATTGCTCGAGTTTCAAAGGGACGCACTGTACGCGAGTTTTTACTCGTCGTCATTGGCCTACCAACGCTTCTTAGTTTGGTTTGGATGGGCGTGTTCGGAAATATGGCAATTACACAAGTTATAGATAAAGTTGGCCCACTTGGACAAAATGGTTTAACTGATATCTCAGTGACTTTATTTCAAGTATACGAGCAGTTACCTCTTTCTAGTTTTATTTCTATTATTTCTATAGCACTCGTTTTGGTGTTTTTTATAACGTCGTCTGATTCAGGATCGCTAGTAATAGATGGTATAACTGCGGGCGGTAAAATAGATGCACCAGTGCCACAACGTATATTTTGGGCTACAGTCGAAGGCGTGATTGCAGCAGTATTACTCTGGGTTGGTGGCTCGCAAGCATTGCAAGCGCTTCAGTCGGGCGTAGTTACTACAGCTTTACCGTTTTCAATAGTACTTATTTTAATGTGTGTTGCGCTTATCCAAGGCTTGTTGAGCGAGTATCCAATTTACAAAGCTCAGAGTAAACTGCAATAACAATTTATCCTTTATAAGCGATCCTCAAGGGTCGCTTATAAAATCTTCGCAATTCATATAACTAAGTGCTTAACGCATTCCCTATACTCCCACCTTAAATTTATTTTAGACACCGCACTTCTATTACATTCATTAATGCCACCCCTCGTTAAAACTTAGGTACAGGAGTAATTGCCAAGAAAATTAAATAACCAGCGTTCTGATTTTTGCTTTGTTATAAACAGGTGCTCTTATACCAATTCAGTTAATTAACCAGCTGGGATAAAAGTAGTAACTGTTAAATACAAACAGGCAGCTTTATAAATGTATGATGGTGAAACTCTAAGATATTAAAAAGAAATAGATTTTAAAGGTAAGTAGGTATTAAAAATAAGATTAGAGAATTTAAGTAAGAATAATTTTTGAATGTTTTAAAATTAGAAGCAATTTAGAATTTAATCTGAGGATTTGAATAAAGATGGTGCCCGAGGCCGGACTTGAACCGGCACGACTTGTTAGTCGAGGGATTTTAAATCCCTTGTGTCTACCAATTCCACCACTCGGGCATCGAGTTTGCTAATTAAAGCGTGTGGAGTAAATTATATGGAGGCGGAACCCGGAGTCGAACCGGGGTAAACGGATTTGCAATCCGGTGCATGGCCACTCTGCCATTCCGCCTAAATGTTTCCAAATAATTTGGAGCGGTACACGAGGCTCGAACTCGTGACCTCGACCTTGGCAAGGTCGCGCTCTACCAACTGAGCTAGTACCGCAAAATACTATTTTATCAACTTTAAATTATCTTGGTTAAACAATTTAAAGTGGTGCCCGAGGCCGGACTTGAACCGGCACGACTTGTTAGTCGAGGGATTTTAAATCCCTTGTGTCTACCAATTCCACCACTCGGGCATCGAGTTTGCTATTTAAAGCAAGTGGATAAAACTAATATGGAGCGGTACACGAGGCTCGAACTCGTGACCTCGACCTTGGCAAGGTCGCGCTCTACCAACTGAGCTAGTACCGCATCATATTAATTCTAAATTAACCATTTTATAAATTACACTTGGTAATGCAATTAAACCACAAAGTGGTGCCCGAGGCCGGACTTGAACCGGCACGACTTGTTAGTCGAGGGATTTTAAATCCCTTGTGTCTACCAATTCCACCACTCGGGCATCGAGTTTGCTAATTAAAGCGTGTGGAGTGTTGAAATGGAGGCGGAACCCGGAGTCGAACCGAGGTAGACGGATTTGCAATCCGGTGCATGGCCACTCTGCCATTCCGCCCCAGTACGGGGTATTAACCTTAAGATAAACTTGGAGCGGTACACGAGGCTCGAACTCGTGACCTCGACCTTGGCAAGGTCGCGCTCTACCAACTGAGCTAGTACCGCATTTTATTTATCAGTTATTTGAATTAGCACATGATGATTTATGTGAACATTCAGGTAACTGATTAATTACCGTTTCGTTTATCTCGGGGGCTATGCCCTCTCAACACGGACGCATTCTACAGAGATTATTAAACGCGTCAATACAAAAAATGCTAGTTTTGAACTGTTTGCTTGTTTTTTATCTAAAACGGTGCGTTATTATACATTTAGAGTTAATTTTTAGTCAATTCACCCCATGCTGCACGTAAATATTGCATCATAGAACTCAAGGTTAAAAAGGTCGCAATGTACAGTAGTCCAAAACTTAAATAGTTCATCCATGTATCATATTGCCAAATCAAACCGATAATGGCTAACATTTGTGCAGCCGTCTTAATTTTACCCATGTTTGATACAGCGACATTACCACGCTTACCCTGCTCTGCCATCCATTCACGAAGTGCAGATATGATAATTTCACGGCTTATTATAATAAGAGCAGGTATTGTCATGTACATTGACTGGTACTGATCAGATAACGCTACAAGTGCGGCACATACCATTACTTTATCAGCAACAGGATCTAAAAAAGCACCAAAAGGGGTTGATTGCTCAAGCTTTCTTGCTAAATAACCGTCTAGTATATCGGTGATTGATGCAAGCCAAAAAATAAAGGCGGCAGCAAAAAAAGCCCAGCTATAAGGCAAATAAAATATCACCAAAAAAACGGGGATAAGAAAAAGTCTAAATGTTGTGAGTGTGTTTGGAATATTCCACATAACTACTTGGATATGTCTTTTTTGCTATATTCGCATGTAGGGCTAGCCCTTGTCATGCAAATGGTTAAATATCTTCTCAGCCATGTCAGGGCTGATCCCAGGAACTTTCTTTAACTGTTCTATATTAGCAGCTTTTACTCCCTGCATGCCCCCTAAATATTTTAATAATGTTTGCCGACGCTTAGAACCGACTCCATTTATTTCTTCTAGTAGTGATTGCGTACGTTGTTTTTGGCGTTTATTACGATGACCTGCAATTGCAAAACGATGAGATTCATCACGTATATGCTGTATTAAATGTAGCGCAGGTGCATCTGAATCCATAGGAATGGTTTTTCGACCACCGTCAATTAATAGTGTTTCAAGGCCTGGCTTACGGCTAGTACCTTTAGCAACACCTACTAACAAAGGCATTTTTGTATGTGGCCAGTTAGAAAAGTACTGCTCCGCGCGCCCCAGCTGCCCCTTACCACCATCAATAAAGATAACGTCTGGAATTTTGTCTTCATCTACTAATTTGTTGTAACGCTTATTAAGTGCAAACTCCATTGCAGCATAATCATCACCACCGGTTATACCCGTTACATTATAGCGCCTATACTCTTTCGTATTTGGGCCTTGTGAGTCAAATACAACACAACTTGCAACAGTGTTCTCCCCCATGGTGTGGCTTATATCAAAACACTCCATTCGGGTAATATCATCAAGTCGCAGTGTTGCTTTTAATTGTGCATAACGTTTATTAATAGAGTCTTGGGTACTTTGCTTAACTGCAATACTGTTTAATGCATTTTTATTGGCCAGTTGTAAGTATTGAGCACGCTCACCACGGGTAACTACTTTAAGGGTTACTTTGCGCTCACTTATTTGTGTGAGTGCTTCACCGAGTGCCCCGCTCTCTTCTATTTCAAACGGTAATATGATTTCTTTTGCAATACGCCCTGTTGCTCCTGGCGCTAAATAGTACTGTCCTAAAAATGAAGTCAATATTTCTTGCTCACTTGAATCTTTAGGTACTTTTGGAAAATACGTTTTACTACCTAATACTTTGTGATCGCGGATCATTAATAAATGAATACCATTTAAACCATTTAAATGAGCAAAACCAACTACGTCCATTTCAGCAAAATTACCTGATATAGACTGTTGCTCCTGCATTTTACGAAGTAGCATTATTTGGTCGCGAACTTTTGCCGCCAGTTCAAAGTTTAATTGTAGGCTGGCTGCTTCCATTTTCTTTATTAAATCAGCAATAACTTCGTGAGATTTACCCGTTAAAAACTTACGGACATAGTCAACTTGCTCGCTGTAATCATCATCCGTAACTTTATTCACACACGGAGCTGAGCAACGCTTAAGCTGATATTGCAGACACGGGCGACTTCTTGCGCGGTAATAAGCATCTTCACATTGACGAACAGGAAATATTTTTTGCATTAACCGCAAGCTTTCAGATACCGCTCCCGCGCTCGGAAAAGGTCCAAAGTACTCACCTTTAATTTTACGGCTGCCACGATGAAACGCTAAACGAGGGTGTTTATGGCTAGTTAATAAAATATAGGGATACGACTTATCGTCGCGTAATAATATGTTGTAGCGAGGCTGGTATTTTTTTATTAGATTATTTTCAAGCAACAGCGCTTCTGTTTCAGTATTAGTAAGTGTGACGTCAATATCACAAATATTACTCACTAAAACGCGTGTTTTGCTATCGGTAATGTTACTTCTAAAGTAACTGCTCACACGCTTTTTTAAATGCTTAGCTTTACCAACATAAATAACTTGGTTGTCACTATCAAGCATGCGGTATACACCCGGCTCACTTGATAGCGTTTTGAGAAAATGTACGTGATCAAATTCAGACATAAATTATAGTTAGTACGAAACGTCTATATCAATCATTTTATGACGAATTGCTAAATGGGTAAGCTCAACATCACCACCTACATTTAGCTTTTCAAACATACGGTAGCGATAGCTATTTACTGTTTTTGAACTTAGGTTTAAACGCTCAGCTATATTTTGTGCTTTTTCACCTTTAGTGATCATAAGCATAATTTGCAGTTCGCGTTCAGATAAGCTCTGAAAAGGATTTTCGTCTGTGCGACCTGTCACTTGCGCAAGTGCTATTTGCTGTGCAATTTCAGGGGCAATATAACGCTGACCGGCATGAACACAACGGATGGCACGCACCATTTCGTCAGAGCCAGCACCTTTAGTTAAAAAGCCATGTGCACCAATTTGCATTACTTTACTCGGAAACGGGTCTTCACAGTTAACGGTAAGCACAATAATTTTTACATCAGGGCAGTAACGACAAATCTTTTTAGTCGCTTCTAATCCGCCCATGCCTGGCATATTCATATCCATTAATACTATGTTTGGCGCATGCTGACGACAAAACTGTACAGCCTCTTCGCCAGTTTTAGCTTCACCAATTACTTTAAACCCTCGTACATCATCAAGAATACGCTTTATTCCTGTTCGTACAAGTTCATGGTCATCAACTAAAAGTACATTAATCAATGGAACATCCTCACTTACCTAACAACATGCAATTTAATTAAATTAATTTGCCACAGTAACATACATAAAGCGAAACAATAACTAATATTATTGCCTCGCCCTAATAGTTTAAGATGACGATTTTTCGCTAAATCTGTCAACCCATAACGCAATGATACCATCACCCGTTACATTACACGCAGTACCAAAGCTATCTTGTGCCAAATAAAGTGCAATCATTAATGCAACCGCGCCTTCATTAAACCCAAGCATGCTTGTTAATAGACCAAGCGCCGACATAACTGCGCCACCTGGAGCACCTGGTGCTGCAATCATTACTACACCTAACATCATAATAAACGGTAGCATACCCATTAATGAAGGGACTTCCATGCTTGGCGATAAAAACATAACAGCCATTGCACAGGTTACTATAGTGATAGTTGAGCCAGATAAATGAATGGTTGCACACAGTGGTACGGTAAAGTTTGCTACATCTTCTTTAACGTTATTTGCTTTACTTGATTGAAGCGATACTGGAATCGTTGCTGCACTTGACATAGTACCTAACGCTGTAAAGTAAGCTGGTAGCATATTTTTAACTAATTCGATTGGATTACGTTTTAATAGTACACCTGTCGCTATATATAAAACGCTTAACCATAACCAGTGCATAACAAGCGCTGCAATTAGTACTACGCCAAATGTTCGCAGTGTATCTACCACAGTACCCGCTACCGTCATTTCGGCAAATACACCTGCAATGTAAAATGGTAAAGCAGGGATAATTACTTTTGATAATAATCCGTCAATCACATCTCGGCCCTGATCAGACACCTTTTTAAGCGTATCAAGCTCTAATTGGCTCATGCCTATACCAAATACAAAAGCAGTTACTAATGCGGTCATTACCCCCATCAAAGGTGGAATTTCTAAATCAATAAAGCTGCCAATTTCTGTAGCAACTTCTGCCTCGAATGTAATACCACCGCTTAAAAAAGGGATAACAGCACTTACTAATAAAAATGCAAGCGTACCTGCAATAATTGTAGAGCTATAAGCAAACCCGACTGTTTTACCAAGTAAGTGACCAGACCCTTTTGGTAGGCCTGCAATACCTGATGCAATAAAAAATAATATAATAAGTGGAATGGTAAAGGAGATAATTTGACCAATCAGCTCTTTTACTGTGAATAAAAGTTCAACACCAGTTATAGGTACATATAGTCCAACTAGGATACCGGCCACAATACCGGCAATTAATTTTAAGATTAATTTCATTGTGATTGCTTAATTGAATTTAGATACGTGTTTTTATCATGTTTTAGACGCATTGTGTGATAAAACTATTCAAGTTACATTCATATGCACAAATATTAAACAAACACAGCTTAATTCAATACTCTTTTGAACATTTTTTGACTAAACGAAGTTTTACTCTTTAAATTTTAAATTAAGCCCGCACCTATAATAACTAAAGCACCGCTAATAATTGATTTTTATTTCGACTGGTTATAAGCCCAATAGATATATGTTATAGCCAAACTTTACTTTAGTTTTTTTAAACTCACAGTAAAGTGTGTTTATATAGTTAATAGCAAAGGCTATTAACACGTTGATCAGATTGCATCCAAAGGAACATTATGTCTACTATTTTTGAAGATAACTCACTAAGCATCGGTAATACACCGCTGGTAAAACTTAACCGTGTTACAGGTGGGAATGTATACGCTAAAGTTGAATCTCGTAATCCAAGCTTTAGTATCAAATGCCGCATTGGTGCATCGATGATTTGGGAAGCTGAAAAGTCAGGTCAGCTTGTTGAAGGTAAAGAACTTATTGAACCAACATCTGGGAACACCGGTATTGCACTTGCATTTGTTGCAGCAGCACGTGGTTACAAGTTAACGCTTACTATGCCAAACACCATGAGCCTAGAACGTCGCAAGCTATTAAAAGCATTAGGTGCAAATCTAGTACTTACCGACGGTGCAAAAGGTATGAATGGCGCAATTGAAAAAGCAAAAGAAATTCAAGCAACAGCACCTGATAAGTATATTTTATTACAACAATTCGAAAACCCTGCAAACCCAAAAATTCACTTTGAAACAACAGGCCCTGAAATTTATGATGCGCTTGATGGCAAAGTAGACTTTTTTGTAGCCGGTGTAGGTACTGGTGGTACTATTACAGGTGTTAGCCGTTACCTTAAAACAGAAAAAGGTCTAAACGTTAAGTCTATTGCTGTTGAGCCAACTAACTCTCCAGTTATTAGCCAAACGCTTGCCGGTGAAGAAATTAAACCAGGTCCTCATAAAATCCAAGGTATTGGTGCTGGCTTCATTCCTGGCAACTTAGATATGGACTTAATTGATGGCGCAGAGCTTGTATCTAACGAAGACGCAATTGCAATGGCGCATCAGTTAATGAAAAAAGAAGGTATTTTAGTAGGTATTTCGTCAGGTGCAGCGGTTGTTGCAGCTAAGCGAATTGCTGAAAAGCCTGAAAACGCAGATAAAAATATTGTTGTTATCCTACCTAGTGCAACTGAGCGCTACTTATCAAGCCCAATGTTTGATGAAGAGTTTAGTGAACAAGAACTAGTACAATAAGTAATTTTAAGATTTTTAGAAGGATGCTTTAGGCATCCTTTTTTATTATTTATTATCCAATTTTCTATTTATTGCCTGCCATACCTTTACATCTGCATAGATAAACCACACACTTTAAAAAAACTAATTAATAATAATTAATATGAAAAAAATCACGAGTTTATTAAGTTTGGTCATCTGTTTATTTTTATCAGCCTGTGGTGACGATACCAAAACACTTGGCGACACTCCTGGCGATACAGCAACCGCTTATTTTGATGCGCTTTATAACCAGCAAGACCTTCAAAAAGCCAGCACCATGGCAACCCCCAACCTTACACGTATAATGAAATCCTACGGCACCGCTAAACAGTTTTCTCGTAACTTAGTAAATATGCAATACGATGAAGTCACCATTGAAGTTGATATGACCAATATGAGCGTCCGTGAACAATACGGCGATAACGCTAAAATAAACCTTATTTTTACCGGCTATTTAAATGGTGATAAAATTGACGAAATGCGCAGTGTAAAAATGCTTCGTAAAAAGGGAAAATGGTATATAGATAAAATTGTTGCCGACCCTTACGCTCGTTAAAAATAAATGAATTAAACATAAAAAAGGCCTTACATTCGTAAGGGCTTTTTCGCTTTAGCAGGGCGTGTTGATCTTTGTGGATTGAAATTTGTTCAATCTAGGGGCGATTTAATCGCGGCGCGAGGTTTGTAACCTAGTGGGCTAAGTAAAAACCGAGCAACAAAGAGTTAATCGTCCCTAGAAAGAACCCAAAGGGCAGCGCATGTTTGGCATTTATGCTGCGTTATCGCCTATTTATGGGGAATAACCACACTACATAGGCTCTGCCTTGCCTAAAAACCAAACAGTCTGCTGCAAATTCAACCACGAAAGGTCAACACGCCCTAGTATTCAAAGTACTGCGCTACAGCTCACCAGGTTGAAAGTTATCAACTGCAATGGCTTTCTTACGTAGCTTATTAGCATGATGCATTGCATCAGCATCCGTTTGCTCTAACAACTTATTTTCAAGCGCATAATTTATAGCACCTTCAATATCAAGCGTTGCAGGCACACTGCCCTTACGCTGCCATTGTTTTAAGTCTTTAAACTGCGCTTGCATATCATGCATAGCTAAAAATGCGCTTTCCATGACCCCTGTACCTGCATTTTCATCTACATAACATAAATGCGTTAAGCGGTTTCTAAATACACCAGGTTGAGTCATAAGCTCGCAAATACTTTGTGCTATTTCATCACTTGGTCTGTGGTAATGGTTTCCAAGCGGGAACACGATACGTTTAAGGATAAAATTCACAACCGGATTTGAAAAGTTTTTAAAGAAGCCATTAAACGCTTGGCCAATTTCAAATAATGAGTTCTCAATTGCATATTTTACAAATGGTAAATCAGCTTGTTGGCGCCCTTCATCTTCATAACGTTTTAAAACAGTTGATGCTAAGTACAAATGACTTAATACATCACCCAAACGCGCTGATATCATTTCTTTACGTTTAAGTTCACCGCCAAGCATTAACATTGCAACGTCTGTACAAATAGCTAAGCCTCGGCTCATTCTACTCAGTTGTTTATAATAAATAGCCGTTTCACCACCTACAGGCGCTTTAGCAAAATAACTACGTGTTAAGCCATGCACAAATGCCATACCTGCATTACTTGCTGCAAATATTATATGGTTCATTAATAAACCATCAAATTGTTCAAGTGCTGCGTCGTCATCTTCCATTGCAGCGGCTTCCATTTCTTTTAAAACAAATGGATGACAGCGTGTTGCACCTTGGCCAAATATCATTAAGTTACGCGTTAAAATATTCGCGCCTTCAACTGTAATTGATACTGGAATCCCCATATAGCCATGCGCCAAATAGTTATTAGGCCCTACTTGAATTCCTTTACCTGAATGAATATCCATTGCATCATTCATTACCGTACGACCCATTTCAGTCATATGGTATTTAGCAATCGCTGTTACAACCGACGGGCTTAATTTTAAATCAATCGCACCTGCGGTCATTAATCTGCACGACTCAAGTGTGTAAGTTAAACCACCAATACGTGCAAGTGCCTCTTGGACACCTTCAAACTGCCCTATAGATACACCAAACTGCTGGCGTACCATGGCGTATGCCGATGTCATTTTTGAAGCTAAATGTCCAGTTGCTGCACTTAATGCTGGTAGTGATATACCACGCCCTGCACTTAAACACTCAACAAGCATTCTCCAGCCACGCCCTGCGCATTCTTGGCCACCAATGATCCAGTCCAATGGTATAAATACATCTTTACCGTAAGTGGTACCATTCATAAAGGCCATATTAAGCGGATAATGACGCTCACCCGTTTCGACACCCGGATGATCGGTTGGTATAAGCGCACACGTTATGCCTAGCTCTTTTTTATCACCTAATAAAGCGTCTGGATCATACATTTTAAATGCTAAACCGAGTACAGTAGCAACGGGTGCAAGCGTAATGTAACGCTTTGACCAATTTAAACGCAAACCCATTACTTGCTCGCCATTGTGCTCACCCATACACACCACACCGGAATCAGGAATGCTGCCAGCATCAGAGCCCGCCTCTGGTCCCGTTAAGGCAAAACAAGGAACATCTGTACCATTAGCTAAACTTGGCAGCCAACGATCTTGCTGCTCTTTAGTGCCATAGTGAAGAAGTAACTCGCCCGGACCTAAGCTATTAGGCACCATAACAGTGACTGCGGCTGTTAAGCTTTTAGTCGAAATTTTTGACACTATCGTCGAATTAGCAATTGCTGAGAACTCACGACCGCCAAATTTTTCAGGAATGATCAGTGCAAAAAAACCTTCTTTTTTTAGGTAATCCCACACTTCTTTTGGTAAGTCTTTGTCTTTTTGTACAATTTGATAATCATCAAGCATCGCCAATAAGGTTTCTACTTGGTTAGCCATAAATGCGTTTTCTTTATCGCTAAGCTCTGGTTTTGGAAAGTGGTGCAGTTTTTGCCAGTCTGGGTTACCACTAAATAACTCACCATCCCACCAAACATCACCTGCTTCCATTGCCTCTCGCTCTGTTTGCGATAATGGCGGAAGCACCTTTTTGAACATTTTAAACGTAGGACGACTAATCAAGTTTAGGCGAATATCTTTAACCGCAAAAATAACCACCACCACGACCAGCAATATTATAAATATTAACATGTGCACATTCCTTACACATTGAATGAAAATAGTAACTTAATTATGACCCATCTTAATTTAAATACAATCATTGCACGACGAGTCGTGAGCCTTAACGCATTCATTTTATTGTTTTAAACATCACTGCTATTATCAACGTTTTAATAACAATAAATTAAAGGAATAGCATGACCCCTTTTAGATTTAAACTAAGTATGAGCGCCTTAATGGTAGCAAGTACTCTTGCTTTAACGGCCTGCGATGCGCAAGTATCTATCGACACTACCGATTCACCACACACTAAAAAAGCTGTAACAGCTAAAGATGCAAATACATTTATAACAAACACAGAAAAAGAACTGAGTGCACTTTATTTAGAATCGAGCCGTGCAGAGTGGATTTACGCAAACTTTATTACTCACGATACATCTGCTCTATCGGCTGAAGTTAACCGTAAAATGACCGAAACAGTCGTGCGTTTAGCAAATGAAGCTGCAAAATACGACGAACTAGAGCTTGATTACGATGCTCGCCGTAAGCTTGATAAACTAAAACTAGCACTTACACTTCCAGCCCCACAAGACGCTGATAAAACAGCGAAGCTTTCACAAATTGTCGCAGAGCTTGGCGGGCTATATGGTAAAGGTAAATACTGTAAAGAAGACGGCACCTGTTTAAGCCTTGGCGACATGACTTCAAAAATGGCCACCAGCCGAGATTACAACGAACTACTTGATTTATGGCAAGGCTGGCGTGAAATATCAAAACCCATGCGCCCACTTTACGAGCAACAAGTGGCACTTACCAACGAAGGTGCAAAGGAGCTTGGTTATGCCGATACGGGCGCTATGTGGCGCAGTAAATACGATATGCCTGCTGATGACTTTACCACTGAGCTTGACCGTATTTGGGGCCAAGTTAAACCACTTTATAACTCGCTACATTGCCATGTTCGCGCAAAGTTAGGTGAAAAGTACGGCACCGACAAAGTACCTCAAGATCAGCCAATACCAGCGCACTTACTTGGTAATATGTGGGCGCAAGCATGGGGTAATATTTACGATGTAGTTGCACCAGAAAACGCCGATCCGGGTTACGACGTAACCGAGTTATTAGCTCAAAATAATTACGACGAACTTAAAATGGTCAAAGGGGCTGAAAACTTTTTTACCTCAATGGGTTTTGATGCACTACCAGAGACATTTTACGAGCGTTCACTGTTTGTAAAACCAAAAGACAGAGATGTGCAGTGTCATGCATCAGCATGGAATATCGATAGCAAAGACGATTTACGCATTAAAATGTGTATTCAGCGCACAGGCGAAGAGTTTTCAGTTATTCATCATGAATTAGGTCATAACTTTTATCAACGCGCTTATAATAAACAGCCTTTATTTTATCAAGAAAGTGCAAACGATGGTTTTCATGAAGCCATTGGAGACACCATTGCCTTATCGGTTACACCGGGTTACTTAAAAGAAATCGGCTTACTTGAACAAGTACCTGACGAATCTAAAGATATCGGTTTGTTGATGAAAATGGCACTTGATAAAGTAGCCTTTGTACCGTTTAGCTTAATGGTTGATCAGTGGCGTTGGCAGGTATTCTCAGGTGAAGTAACCCCAGAGAACTACAATAAAGCTTGGTGGGAATTACGTGAAAAATACCAAGGAGTGCAAGCTCCTATCGCACGTAGCGAAAACGACTTTGATCCGGGTGCTAAGTACCACGTTCCGGGTAACACGCCTTATACACGTTACTTTTTAGCGCATATTTTACAATTTGAGTTTCATCGCAGCTTATGTGAAATTGCCGGTAACGATAAAGCCATTCATCGCTGCTCTATTTATAATTCAAAAGAAGCAGGGGATAGGCTAAACGCTATGCTTGAAATGGGTTCATCTCGCCCTTGGCAAGAAGCGCTTGAAACTGTAACAGGTAAACCGCAAATGGATGCAACAGCAATGCTCGATTACTTTGCACCATTACAAACATATTTAGATAAACAAAACGAAGGCCGCAACTGCGGCTGGTAAATAGCGCTGAATAAAAAGCCCGCTCAAATGAGCGGGCTTTTTATTCATATTCTAATTTTAGTTAAATTAGAACTGTAAGCTTACATTTGCAAAGTAAGCATCATAATCAGAATCATCCCAGTTATTGCCGTAACCTGCTTCTAAACCAACATTGTTGTTGAAAAAGTGTTGAGCACCAAGAGTGTAATCATCATTTTTATTAACTGTAACAAAAACCGATGTTGCTTTGCTGAAATAGTAGTTAGATGCTAATTCCCAGTTACTTGAACCGCCATCAACATCTTCAAATTTACCTTCAACAGTCAAGTAGTTACCTTGCTGTAAATCAACAAAGTACTTAGCTGCTACTGCACGGTAATCAAACTCATCATCTGTTGTTACTGTAAAGCCAATATAATCAGTGCTGTTTAACTGGTGGTTATATGCCAAATCAAACACAAACTGATTGTCAGCATCTTCTACATCAACAAACGTAGCTTTTAATACAAGGTTTGGGTTAAAGAAGTAACCAGCTGAAAGTTCAATTACATCCGTGCTTGAGCCAAAATCACTATCGAAATTATTGTACTGTGCACCTAATACAAAATCTTCTACAAAATACTCACCGCCAATGCTGGTAACATCTCCAAAATCATTATCACTGTATGCACCATAAACATTTGTTTGCTTATTGATGTATTCAAATTGATCGTAAGGACCTAAAGTCGCTTTTGGAGAAAAATAATAAGTTGAGTCAACAGTTATTGTGTCATCACCATCTACATCCACGTATCCTACATGGCTGATTGATTGGTAAGTATCTGCAGCTATTGCAGTGGTTGCAGCGCTTGATAATAAAATGCTCGAAATGATAACGGCTAATTTTTTCATTTTAAATTCCCTATAAATATTACTTTTTATGCCTCAGCTGTCTAGCTAAAGTCGGGGCGCATCCTAACGTCAAAAAAATGAACAAAAACTGAATAAGAGGGCAAATTAAAACCACTTGAGATGTAAATAATTACAAGTGAATGTAAACAACAGGTATCAACAAAATCTACATAACAATAGTCTGTCATCATTTAAACTCAAAAAGTAACAAATAAGGTACAAGTTGTCGCTAAATTAAACACAACTTAATTATTCGATAAACCTCATCAATATAACCTCCCCTCACTAAATTTTTCTAATTTCTCAAAATAATGACTATATTTAATTCATTATTTCTGAATTTATAATAAAAACTAGGTTTGTATAAGTGCATATTTTTATCTGTTTTTTCCAATAACCATTATTTACCAGCAAAAAAAACTCCAATACTCATTATTTTATAGCTATTATCATCGACTCTACTTAATGGCTTTAATAACAATCTAGCCATTTATGGCAACTCTATTTATAACTTAAAGGGGTTATTTAGATGGGCATAATAAAAGCCGTAATTATGGTTGGTAAAAGAACAAACGTTTATAAACAACAAAGCCCGCTAAATTTAGCGGGCTTTTGATAATACTTTTGTATTAACTAAGTACGGGACTTAATTAAAACTGGAAACGCATGTTAGCAAAGTACGCATCGTTGTCAGAATCATCAGCGTTGTTTTCGTAACCCACCTTTACACCAATATTTTTATTGATGAAGTGCTGAGCACCAAAGCTGTAAGTGTCTTGCTTGTTGTAGTTAGCAAATACAGATGTTGCTTTTGAGAAGTAGTAGTTAGTTTCTGCTACCCATTGGTTTTCTGCGTCATCAATGCTTTCGTATTTACCTTCAAAAGTTAGGTAGTTACCTTGCTGTAAATCAATAAAGTATTTAGCAGCAACTGCACGGTAATCAAAATCGTCGTCTGATGTAAGTGTAACACCTACGTAATCTGTGCTGTTTAGCATGTAGTTGTAAGCTAAATCAAATAATGCGTAATCGTCGCCGTCTTTGTTTTCAACTAGTGTTACTTTTGCAAGTAAATCAGGGTTGAAAAAGTAACCACCCGTCAGTTTATAAAGCTCACTGTTAGAACCTGAATCTGGGTCTAGGTTTTCGTAAGATGCGCCAACAACAAATTCATTAATGAAGTATTCACCACCAACTGATGTTAAATCGCCAAAGTCGTCATCAGCATAGCCACCATATACGTTAGTTTGTTTATTGATGTATTCAAACTGATCGTACGGACCTAAAGTTTTTTTAGGAGATAAGTAGTAAATAGAATCTACAGCAACGGTGTCGTTGTTATCGCTATTTTTGTAGCTTAGGTTACTAATTGAATTATAGCTGTCTGCAGCAGCCGCAGTGCTAGATAATAAAATGCTCGAAATAATAACTGCTAATTTTTTCATTGTAAGACTTCCCTATGTACATTGCTTTTTATGCTCTAGCTGTATTGCTAAAGTCGAGGCACATGCTAACGTTAGGAAACTGAATGAAAACTTAACTAACCAGTTGTATTTATTAAGTTAATTGTAAGGAAGTGTTGTAAACTGTAAAATTAAAGTAGTTGCAACATCTAGTCAACAACTACTTAAAACATGTACTGTATTAAAGCGCGTGTTGGCTAATAATTCGGTAAACATCGTTAATATTATCGCCAGACTTAAACTCTTTACTAATTGGTGTTGGATCTGAGCCAACCCATATTTTTAGCTCGGCATCTAAGTCAAAATGGCCTGCACTTTCTTTACTAAACTTGGTAATTTTAGAGTAAGCAATACTCACCATTTCCATTTTAGAACCGGTCATACCTTGCTTATCAATTAAGATTAAGCGCTTATTAGTAAAAATAAACATATCACGTACTACTTTATATGCTTTTTCTACTTGCTCGCCGTCAATTAATGTATTGGCGAGGATTTTTTCTAAATCAGAATCGTCAACTTCGCTTGCATTACCCATAAGTCCGCTAAGTAAACCCATTATACTTTCTCCTGTTTAAATATTTGATTCTCTAATGTATGACCATTAACTAACTGCCGGTACTGCCAGTGTTGTTGATGACAAAAATTCAGTAGTGCAATATCAAGTGGATCGCTCGTTGGCTGATACTCAACTACGTATTCTTTATGTTGGCTCATATACACACGACTCACACCTGCAATTGCTTGAAGCTGTTGCTCAACATTTTGATAAGCCTCGCTTAGCATTAATGTATAAAAGTGTTTATCGGTATTATTAGTTTTTGTTTGATGCTCGCTTAGTACGCCTTTATCTAAATGAAGTACCTGTGAGCATAGTCGCTCAAGCTCAGTTAAATCGTGAGAGCTTAAAATAAATGTAGCCTGTTCACTTAATTCTGATACCAGCTCACGTACTTCTCTGGCATGAATCGGATCAAGCCCTGCGGTTGCTTCATCAAGCATTACAATTTGTGGTGCGCCAATAAGTGCTTGCGCTATCGTAACGCGCTTGCGCATACCGTGCGATAAATCCCCCGCACGCTGCTTTGCAATTTCTTTTAAGCCAACTAAATCAAGTACACGTAGCGCCTCAGTTTGGCTTTGCTTTGCCCCCATACCTTGTAGCTTTGCATAAAAGGCGAGTTGCTTATCTATATTAAAACGAGGGTCAAGTTGCGCGTCTTGCGGTAATGCACTTACTTTATTAAATAAAGCAGCACTACCAGGTTTATGCCCTAATATTTCAAGGCTGCCTTTACTTGGCGCAATATAGCCGCACAACAAACTAAATAAGGTAGTTTTACCCGCACCATTTGGCCCAACAAGTGCCACTGGCGCGCCTTTGTTAATTTCAAAGTCCACATTATTAAGCGCAAGTTTTGCACCATACGATTTACTCAAACCGCTAGCTGTAATTAATGGTCTCATAGTGAGCTCCTTGCAAAAATACGTTGAGCAACGCTTAGTAATACCGCAGTTTGCACAAGGGGAATAGCCACAGCGCTCAATAATGGTAAATTTTGCCCCGCTAATAGCTCTATTTGCACACCCGGAAATAAATAATCAAGCAAGCCTAATGCGGGTATTTGCCATTGCAATATACCAACTAAAATACCGCCTGCTGCAAAATATAAAATTGCCAATACAATAGATAAACGCGATGAGCGAGCAAAGGTATTAATTAACGTCATTAGTGCTACAAATGGGCACAAAGTAATCACTAATATTAAAAATATAGAAAGCGCACGGGCAAAACCACCAGCCAGTAAACTTGGCTCTCTAAAACCCAATACCGCGAGTGTAGCCACAAGCGTTATACCCACTAAGCAGGCTAATACTCCTAGCTGCCCTAAAAAACGGCCAAACAGTATTTCAAAGCGAGTGGAGCGCAGTGATAAAAACCTTAGTGTGCCGCGCTCTCTATCGCCTACCGTTTGGTCGCTACAAATAAATAAACCAAAAACGGGAAAGCTATAAAGGGCTATTAACCAGTACATAGCAAATTCCGCCTCAGGCCAATCCAATAATTTACTTAAACCAATAGAACCTGATATATCACGGGCTATTTGCTCAAAATCGGGCGCACTTACAATGCCTACTGCCTGCCCTATTGGGTAGCGCAGTATTATTAGCCACACCAATGCAAAGGCAGCTAATGCAATAAGTCCACGTTTAGTTAAAAACATACGTACAAGCTCAAATCCCGCTATTTGCGTTAATCGCCCTACGTTTATCGGTAATGGTGTTGCCATTGACTATCCTTAATGACTTTTTATTTTCTGTGTATTTATCCACACTAAGTGTAAACACCTTGAATTACCAGCAAAAAAAAGCTCACCTGTGGTGAGCTTTGTAACAATACATTTAAATGTAACAACATAAATTGCGATATAAATTATAAATACTGCTTATAAACCTCAAGTGCTTGGCTTAAATCGCTAATTAAATCTTCTACATCTTCAAGGCCTATGTGCAAGCGAATAACCGGCCCTAAATCCCAGCCTGTATTTGAGCGCAGCCCTTTCATAGTTAAATTAGCCGTTACTAAGCTTTCAAAACCGCCCCACGAAAAGCCCATTTTGATATGCTCAAGGCTATCTAAAAATGCATCAATCGCTTTTTGATTGCCGGTTTTCATCACAAATGAAAACAACCCATTACTGCCATCAAAGTCACGTTTAAAGAACTCATGCCCTGGGCAGCTTTCAAATGCAGGGTGTCGAATATGATCAACAAGCTCATGTTGCTCAAGCCATTTAGCTACTTCTATTGCTGCTTTTTCATGTTGATTTAAACGCACACCCATTGTACGCAGGCCTCTAAGTGCTAAATACGCATCATCGGCACTGGTACATTGCCCTAGTAAGTATGAGTTTTCGCGCAAGGTTGGCCAGTACTTTTTATTAGCAACAGCCACCCCCATCATCACGTCTGAATGGCCAACAATATACTTTGTTGCAGCTTGAATACTAATATCAACACCGTGCTCTAACGGGCGATAATGTAAGCCGTTACCGTAGGTATTATCAAGCATGGTCATTACGTTGTGCTCATTGGCTACTTTTACCATAGCGGGCACATCTTGCACTTCCATCGTAATAGAACCTGGAGATTCTAAAAACAACACTTTAGTATTTGGCTGAATATAATCTTTAATACCTGCGCCAATGGTTGGCGGGTAATAGGTTGTTGTAATGCCCAGCCCCACTAAAATTTTATCGCAAAAATCGCGAGTTGGTTCGTACACGTTATCAACCATTAAAATATGATCACCGGTTTTTAAAAACGATAAAAATACTTGGCTGATCGCCGCAGCGCCACAAGGGTACAATGCACACCCTTCGCCGCCTTCAAGTTCTGTAATCGCTTCTTGTAGCGCAAAGTGTGTTGTTGTTCCTCGGCGCCCATAAAATAACGTTTTATCGCCACGGGTTTTAGCTGCTTCTTTTAAATCGGCTACAGTATCAAATACAATGGTAGATGCACGCTGTACAACGGGATTTACTACGCCATGTGTATAGGCTTTTTTTCGCCCTGATGATACCAGCTGAGTGTTTTTATTACTTTTACTCGACATTGTTAATCCTTAAGGGTTTGTGCGCCAATGCTCAATTAAATAACGAGAGATAGAGTCGGTTCTAGGCAGCTTTAAATGCTCACCTTCTTCGTGCCAATTACCAAATTGTGCTAGGTCTTCACGGCTAAACCATTTTGCATCGTCTAGCTCTTCTTTATCTACGTTAATTTGCTCAGATGTCGCCTCTGCAAAAAAACCAAGCATAATTGACGATGGGAACGGCCATGGCTGAGATGCTACATAACGTACATTATCAACCTCTATACCTGCCTCTTCTTTAACTTCACGCGCAACAGCTTGTTCCAGTGTTTCCCCTGGGTCTACAAATCCAGCAAGCGACGAATACATACCAATGGGCCACGCAGCTTGGCGACCTAACAAACAGCGCTCTACTCCGTCAGCAAAGACTTTAGTTACAACCATAATTACCGCAGGATCGGTGCGGGGGAATGTAGGATGCTTACAGTTTTCGTTTTCACACACTCTAGAGTGACCGGCTTCCACTGAACGGTTTTTACTACCACAGCGCCCACAAAAACGATGCGTGGCATGCCAATAACATAAACCTCTCGCAAGGGCCGCTATTGAGGCATATTTAATGGTTACTTGAGGCCCATATTGGCGAATATCAAAAAACTGAGCGCCCTCTATTAAAGGTGTAAGTACGCTTTCATCCAGATCAGATACATCCAGTGCAAACACACCATGTTTAGCATTGTTTAAACCAACAAAAATAGCACTCGTTAAATCTAAATGTGCCACTTGTTGATATGTTAAATAGCTTACTTTAGGGGTATCTTTAATAAATAGGGTTTGATTATTTTTAACTAAAACCCATTTACTTTGCGCCGACATTTGCGCTTTAAGCCACGATGGGTCTTTACGAAAATTTGAGCCTCTGTCTAGTGGCATGTTGCTGTAATGAAGCATGTAAGTCCTTGGTAACTCGTTATGCTTTAAAATTACCATAATCATTTAGCAAACCCAATTGATTACAGTAATAAAAAAAGCCTATATAAGGCTTAATTCATCTATTACGGCTTTGTATTAAAATCTCTCATGTTGCAGGCACTTAGCTTGCACTTTTTTAACTATTTTTTACTGTTAAAGTAGCAAAGTATTATCAATTAAATGAAATTGCTCTGCGCTTTGTTTTAATACCTCAGCAGTTAACCTGTCAGCACCGTATACATCGCACGGTACATTATATTGATTTTTTAAATGCCCAAGTAACAAAGCAAAATCACCATCGCCAGAGAGCAAAATAACCTTATCAAGGCTTTTACCCTGCTCTAACATGTCTATTGTTATGCCTACATCCCAGTCACCTTTTGCACTGCCATCACGGCGTTGAATAAATGGCTTTAGCTTTACCTCAAAACCAATCGCACGCAAAATATTTTGAAACTGATTTTGCTTTTCATCTCCTCGATAAATTGCATACGCAAAAGCACACTCAATATTGTATTGCGCCTCCATCATTCGCCAAAACGCATTGTAGTCAAAATTTTTTCCGTAGCTTTCGCGGCACGTGTAATAAATATTTTGCACATCAACAAAAATACCGACCCGTGGTTTCGTGCTTTGCTGCTCGTTTTGTAAAGTCATTTAGTGTCCTAGTGAGGATTAATAGCAATAAAAGTAACGTTATAAAATAAGTGTACCTTGCAATTTATATTTAAGTAACCTAAATTAGTTACATACCCTTATGTAACCAATATTGGTTACATGTTAAAAAGTAACCATTTTGAGATTTTTATGATTGGTGTGATCAGCGGCGATATTATTAAATCGCAAACAATCCCTAAGCAGCAATACGATGCCATGCTTTACCAACTAGAGCAAAGTTTGCGAAATATTTCGGGTGAGCAAACCCTTTGGAATATATACCGAGGCGATGCCTTTCAGTTACAAGTTAACAATCCTGAGCTCCTTTTTAAAAATGCCATACTTGTATATTTACACCTTAAATCGTCAGGTTATGAACTACGACAAAGCTTGGCGCTTGGGCAAATAGATAACCCACGCAGCGATATAAAAACAGCAACGGGTTCAGCTTTCACTCTTTCGGGACAAGGCCTTGATAAAATAGGCAATCAACGCTTTGTTTTTAATATTAACGAGCAGCAGCTCGATGAAAGCTTAAATCTTAATTTAGCCTTTGCCGACGTATTGCTCACTAAAATCACACAAAAACAAGCAAATGCCCTGTACGTCTATTTAACATCACCAGACAACAGCCACGCGGCACTGGCTAAAGAGCTCAAAACAAGTCGCGAAAACGTAACCAAACTACTAAATTTAGCGCACTACCAACTTATAGAGCGCTTTATTAAGCACACACAACACGTTATAAAAAATATAATTAAAGGAGGTGAATAATGGCGTTTTCACTTTTACTGGTAGCGCTTATTATTGGCCACTTACTCGCTGATTTTTACTGGCAACCTATGAGTTGGGTAAACGACAGAAATACCCGTCACTTTAAAGCCAGTAAGCTTTATTTTCATGTACTAGTGCATGGTGTAACAAGTGCACTCATTATTACCGTGTGGGAATACATATTCGGGTGGCAGCAACTAAGCAGTGTTTTAATTGCCACGGCGAGCATTATATTGAGCCATTACTTTATTGATATAGCTAAATCGTATTCTAATAAAGGCGTGGTACCTTTTTTACTAGATCAAATAGCGCACATACTCGTTATTATTGCGCTCAGTATTTGGTTAACTGATAACAGTAGCTTTATGGCTGCAATTAATAATATGCTCACTGATCCCAAAATACTGTGGGTGGTATGCGGTTATTTAATTATTTTAAGTCCCAGCGCCGTATTTATAAGAATGATGTTAGAGCGTTTAACAAGTAACTTTTCAAGTACTGGTAGCTTACCACTTGCAGGGCAAAGCATTGGTATGTTGGAACGCGTACTTATGCTGAGCTTTATATTACTTGACCAATTTGCAGGGCTTGGCTTTTTACTTGCGGCAAAGTCAGTATTTAGGTTTGGTGATTTAAGTGCAAGCAAAGATAAAAAACTTACCGAGTACGTTATGCTTGGCACACTACTTAGCGTAAGTGTTACTTTATTTGTAGGTTTAGGTATTAACTATTTAATCAGGCAGGCAATACAGTAAGTACAAATTACAGACAATAAAAAACGCGCTGCTTCTATTTAATTAAAGAAGGGAGCGCGTTTTTTGTATCTGCCTTTAACTAAATTCTAAATTAATTAAACGCTAGTGCAATCACTAATAATGATTAATCGTTATTGGTGCGACGACGGCGTTGGCCATTACCGCCAACAGATTCACGCTTTGCCCATGGGTTTTGCGCGCTGTCATCTGTTTTAGCAGCTGGCTTTTTAGAACCACCACGGCGTGGGCCGGTACCATTACCACCATTGTTCGGCTTTTTGCTGTTAGGCTTGCTGCTATCAGATTTAGGCTTATTAAAAGGCTGCTTTTTCTTAGGCTTTTTTGCCGGCAGTGGGCGAGCATCTAATGCGCGTTCAGCTACTGGGTTAATAGGCTCAAAACCGTCTTCCTCAGCACGTGGAATAAGCTCACCAATAAAGCGTTCAATACCGTATAAATCAACAGCATCATCAACCGTTACAAACGAAATCGCATGACCCGACGCACCAGCACGGCCTGTACGGCCAATACGATGAACATAATCTTCATATACGTTTGGTAAGTCGTAGTTAACAACATGCGGTAATTCAACAATGTCTAAACCACGTGCAACAATGTCTGTTGCTACTAATACGCGTACTTCACCACTTTTAAAACCATCAAGTGCTTTAACACGTGCGCCTTGTGATTTATTACCATGGATAGCCGCGCCTACAATGTCATCGCGTTCAAGTTGTTTAACTAAGCGGTTAGCACCGTGCTTTGTACGGCTAAACACTAATACTTGTTGCCAATCGTTAGTGCGAATTAAGTGGCTTAGCAATGCTGTTTTACGTGTTTTATCTACCGCGTAAACGCACTGAGTAACACTTTTCGCTGTGGTATTTTTTGCAGCAACTGAAATTTCAACTGGGTCATTAATTAACCCTTTTGCTAATGCACGAATTTCATCTGAAAATGTAGCCGAAAACATCAAGTTTTGACGTTTAGCAGGCATTTTAGCAATTAAGCGTTTAATGTCGTGAATAAAGCCCATGTCTAACATACGGTCAGCTTCATCGAGTACAAGCACTTCAACGCTATCAAATTTAACTGCATTTTGATTATGTAAGTCGATTAAACGACCCGGCGTTGCGACTAAAATATCAACACCTTTACGAAGACGCTGCATTTGTGGGTTAATTTTAACGCCACCGTAAACTACAAATGAGCTCACATCAGAATGCTTAGCGTACTCTTCAACGTTTTCGCTTACTTGCAAAGCAAGTTCACGTGTAGGCGTTAAAATAAGCGCACGTACGTGATTGCTTTTAGCTTTAGGACCCGACGACAAGCGCTCAATAAGTGGTAATGTAAAACCCGCTGTTTTACCTGTACCTGTTTGCGCTGCTGCCATAACGTCACGGCGTTCAATAATTGCAGGAATTGCTTGAGCCTGAATCGGCGTTGGCGTTTCATAGCCCTTTTCTAAAACCGCATTAACCAAAGACTGTGATAAACCTAAACCTTCAAAACTCATATAAACTCTCTTTTAAATAAGGCTACATTAGCCAGTTGCGCGCATTATACCTGTAGTAGCTAAGAATGCATGCCATTATTTACGTTGCAGGCAATTGAGCATAGTTTATTAAAATTAAACCTGTGATCAAGTTGCTTAAAAATGCAAAAAACGGCCATAGGCCGTTTTTTGTTTATACTTAATTACTCTAAGTATTAGAGTTACTTAACACCTAACTCACGCAAACGTTCTTGCAAGTAGCTATCTGCCGTGTAGCGCTCTGAAAGCACAACATCTGGATGCGGGTGTAAAAATAACGGTAATGAAATACGCGATTTAGTAGATGCTTTACCCGTTGGGTTAATTACACGGTGAATTGTCGATGGGAAATACCCGCCCGACGCTTCTTGTAGCATGTCGCCGATATTAATAATTAAGCTGCCAAAATCACATGGCACGTCTAACCAACCGCCATCTGTTTTTTGAACTTGTAAACCTGGCTCATTAGAAGCTGGTAATACAGTCAATAAATTAATATCGCCATGGGCTGCTGCGCGAATAGCACCAGGCTCTTCATCACCCGTCATTGGTGGATAATGTAGGATACGTAACAATGTTTGCTCAGAATCGGCAATCATGTCTTTTAAATCAATTGAAAACTTAGCACGTACATCAGCTGGTGCTTCAGCCTGAACCCAGCTTAACAATGTGCCAGCAAATTCACTTGCTAAACGGTAGTATTCACGTACATCAGCTTCAAGCTGGGCAGGAACGCGACCTTTAGGGTACACATGAAAGTACTCTTTAATGTCTTTTATTGTAAAGCCTTTCGCTACTTCTGATACTGAAGGCGGAAAGTAACCGTCTTGAGTTTCTTTAGAGAATAAAAAGTCGTGCTTTTGCTCTGAGTTAAAAAAGTCTTGCCAATTTTTGTAAATAGACTCAACTAAAGACTGTGGGATTGGGTGGTTTTTTAAAACACCAAATCCAGTATTTCTTAACGATTCAACAAATTGTGCAGCCGCATCGGGAGCTTTATAATCAACAGTAGGTAATTGCATTGTACGTTCCAGTGAATAGGTTGTGTGAAGTGAGTTGCTTTTAATAGTGCTAAATTACTTATATAAAGTAGCAAAGCCTTCATTATAGCGCTATGCGAGGATAGACAAATGACCTCAAAAACATAAGGACATATGTCCGCAAGGCATAGTCACTGTCACTTTGTTTGATCAAGATCAACTAATAAAAAAACGTTGAATTTGCAAGGTTTAGTAACTATCTCTGGTTTATTATTAGAATATATTTTATTTGTGTAAATAAGGCTCCCCATGCGACAAAAAGTATCTTTTAAAAGCGGCGATTTAGAACTTGCCGGCCAACTTGAACTTCCCTCTGGTGACGTTAAGTTTTACGCGCTATTTGCACACTGCTTCACATGCGGAAAAGACATAGCAGCAGCTACACGTATAAGCCGTGCACTTACGCAACAAGGCATAGCTGTACTGCGTTTCGACTTTACCGGTTTAGGCAATAGCGATGGCGACTTTGCTAACAGTAACTTTTCATCGAACATTCAAGATTTAGTTTCAGCGGCTGATCATCTGCGTGAGCACTTTGCAGCGCCGCAATTACTCATTGGCCACAGTTTAGGCGGCGCTGCGGTACTGGCTGCTGCTGAGCACATTCCTGAAGTATCGGCCATTACAACTATTGGTGCACCGTCAGATGCGCAGCACGTAGCGCATAACTTTGAAGCACATCTTGATGAAATTAACGCAGCAGGTGAAGCTAAAGTAAACTTAGCTGGTCGTGAATTTACCATTAAAAAGCAATTTATTGACGATATAGCCAAGTACGATAAAAGCCACATTAGTAAGCTTAAGCGCGCATTATTAGTAATGCACTCCCCTATTGATGCAACTGTAAATATTAGCGAAGCCGAAAAAATTTACGCATCAGCTAAGCATCCTAAAAGTTTTATTAGCCTAGATAACGCCGATCACTTACTTACTAATAAAAACGATGCCGACTACGCTGCAGAAATTATTGCAACGTGGGCTAATCGCTACGTTAAATATGACAAAACAAAATACGCCGCAAGCCTAACGGGTGGCAATGTACTTGTTGAAGAAAAAGATCATGTATTTACTCAGCACGTAAGCACCAAAGATCATACTTGGCTTGCCGATGAGCCAATAAAGGTAGGCGGTAAAAACTTAGGCCCCGATCCGTATCATCACTTATTAGCGGGGCTTGGTGCCTGTACGACAATGACACTGCGCATGTACGCTACACGTAAAAACTTAGCGCTAGAGCATGTCAAAGTAGAACTTGATCACACTCGAGATTACAACCAAGATTGCGACGATTGCGAGCAAACCGGTAACCTAGAAGCCATTACCCGTAAAATCACTTTAATCGGTGATTTAACACAAGAGCAGCGCCAGCGTTTACTCGAAATAGCCGACAAATGTCCTGTGCATAAAACACTACATAACAATCCTGTTATTGTAAGTGAATTGGTAGAGTACCTACCATAAAAGTAATATAGCGCAGCTAACACTGCGCTATGCTTTTAAATATAAGATTGATTAAAATTTATTAAAAAATTGTATAGCTTCAATATTAACCAAAGCTGTAGGATCACACGTATACTCAAATTCTTCCATCTGCTCAGTACTGTGCTTATTCGGTGATGAGAGAATTGCGGACTCTGGGGCATAAGCTTTTAAGAGAACACCTCCTGATTCAATTGCGTTTAGACCACTACCAAACATCTCTGCAACACTTTGCAAAGGAGTCCAACAGAAACCAATCTTATTTTGATCATATAAAAATTGGCACTCACCACGATATAGTACCAATGCTTTCCCGGTGTATTTTGGAAGAGTCAACTTTAAGACACTGAGTAAGAGTTTATCATTTGAAAGCTTACGCCTTAATTGCCCTCCGTTCTCAGTCCAAATAAGATGAATTTTATCTTTTTGAATATGTAACTCGTCATATGATCTTAATATAAATTTAAAAGCTTCTGTCCAAATTGAACCTTTGAGATCACAAGTATAAATGCCAGCTACAAATTTACGACCTACTTGCTCATATAATTCCATTGTTACTCGTTCCTAAAGCTTATTACTATCTAAAAATCCCTCTACTTCTTTACTCATTCTATCCACCAGCCATTTTGGCCCGCCATCGTACATATCGTTATGACGCGATTTTTCTATTAGTGTTTGTGTAACAGGAAACTTATCCAGCTCTGAATCGTTTAACAGCACATTCGCATCAGCTGGGTAATCACTACCACGAAGCGTAAGTACGCGAATGTTTTTATTGCGTGGAATCAACATGCGGCGATGATCGAGAGTAATAATTTGGCTTACTTCATTAGGGTAAATAGAGCCGTATAACGCCGAAATATCCCCGCCGTTTGAGTGCCCAAATAAGGCGAGCTTTGTAAAGTCGTACGCTGGGTATTTACTCGATAGCTCATTAACTAAAAACTTAAGCGTTACTACGCCACGGTGCCAGTTTTCCATGCGAGTTGTTAAGTAAGGCTGCTCACGGTTTAAGTAAGGGTCACTTTTTAGCTCATGTGCAACGGCTATTGTTAAATATCCACGCTGATTAAACGCATTACTGGCAAACGTATACCCGTTATGGCTAATCCCATAACCTGCGTTAATGAACGCTACAGGGCATTTTACTTGTTCAGTGCACTTAGCATTGTTACTTGGTAGTGTGATATTGATAGGAATAGTGCGATTGCGGCTTTCATCGGTTATAACGTCGTCGTTTGCATAGCTTGTTGCGCTTATTGCTGATGTGCTTATAACTGATGCACTTAGAGCTAGTGCGCTTAACATAAAAAGCTTTTTAAGTGTTTTTTGCATATTTAAACTCATATAAATTATTGTTTTTAATTAAAAATAATTTTTACTTTATAGGTTTGCATTCTCTATTGTCAAACTATGCGATAATAGCCGCCATTGTTTAAATATATTTAGTAAAAGATCCAATAAATGAAATCATACAATAGCATTCAAGAACGCATAGAAATTTTAGAAGACAAACTAACGGCAATACATGACGAAATCGAAACACTAAAAACCCCTGCTAAAAACAACAATGAACGTATTATTTTTAAGTTTATTGAAACAGGCAGCACAGGTAAAACGAAGGATTTTGTTCGTGAGTTAGGTATTAAATCACCACGTGACGGTTTGTTTTCATCAGGAGACGTTACAAAACTAATTAAAGATGGCGCTGAAGATATTTCACCAGCGTTATTAGAAATCGCAAGACAGCTTGCCAGTGCACGTAATAAAAATGGCCCTAGCCGTTAATTACGAAGTCACGCAGTATCTAGAAGCCCAGCTAAGCTGTCGCTTCTAGTTAGTAATCATATTAAACTAAATTAATCACAAAGCTCTATATTAAGGCTGGTAAGCAAATTAAGTGCTTCGAAGCGATCAAACTTAGCATTCGCTAAAATATTATTATTCAAATCTATATTAAACGCTGTCGCACCTACAAAATCACATTTTGTTAAGTTAGTTTGAAAAAACTCACTATCGCGAAAATCTGTTCCTGTAAATTCACTACCGCTTAAATCAGCATGTCTAAAATCAACATTTTTGGCAAAGCAGTGTGTTAGTTTGAGAGCTTTGAGGGTTAATTCAAAAAAAGAACTATTACTGAGCTCGCAATAATTAAAACTCACCGGTGCGTTAAAACTAAGCGCTGGCCAATCTACGTCAGTCCATTGCAGACTATTTAATTTACAGTGGCTAAAACTTACATCTTCAAGCGAGCTGTAGTTCCATTTAAGTGACGATAAATTACAGTTTTTAAAGTTGCACTGTATAAATCGGCAATTTTTAAACTGCCCGCCTGAAAAGTCGCAATCGGTAAATGTGCACTCTTCAAACTCAGAATTTTCAGTTAGTTGCTCTTCGCGCTTTAAAGCATTAAATTGCTCGTCGAAGTAGTGATTATTATTTGAAATTGACACTATTAACCTAGTTTTTAATGGGCATAGACGCTATTTTTAGGTAAATCTTTTTTAAGCGCAAGCACTGCAATAAAAATCAAAGCAAATAGTGGAAATAGCGCTAAACAGCCACCCACAAAAGCTAAAACCCCCGGCATAGTACTTTTACGCTTACCTATTTTGTAGCTAATTACAGCAAAAATAGGAATACTCAGCACAATAAAAAAAACTAAAAATTCACCAAGTAAGGTGGCATTGATCGACATAATAATTCCTTTTTCGTCTATTCGATTAAAATACATGTTGCTGTAAATTTAACCACAAAAAAACCCTTAAGCATATAACTTAAGGGTTTTTAAATTTAGCTCAATAAGCTAAACAAAAATTACTCTTCGCTAGGTATCGATTTTTCAACAACACTAATTGCAAGCTCAGCTAACGAATCCATATTAGGCTTACTAGGCGCGTTAGTTAATAAACACGACGCTTGTGTTGTTTTAGGGAAAGCAATAACGTCACGAATGTTATCGGTACCACATAAAAGCATTGCTAAACGGTCAAGACCAAATGCTAAACCAGCATGTGGTGGTGTACCGTATTTAAGTGCATCAAGTAAAAAGCCAAACTTGTCTTGTTGCTCTTGCTCGTTAATACCTAAAATTCTAAATGCAGTTTCTTGCATATCTGCATTATGAATACGTACCGAACCGCCACCCACTTCGTAGCCGTTTAATACCATGTCGTAGGCATCTGAAATAGCCGCAGCTGGATTTGCTTCAAGCTCACTTGCAGTGATATCTTTTGGTGCAGTGAATGGATGATGCACAGCATGTAATGTGCCTTCGTCATCTTCTTCAAACATTGGGAAGTCTACAACCCAAAGTGGTGCCCAACTATTAAGGTTAGTGATTTCTAAGTCAACACCAATCTTAACGCGCAGTGCGCCCATTGCTTCATTTACTGTATTGCGCTTATCGGCACCGAATAAAATAATATCGCCAGACTGTGCATTAGTACGCTCAAGTAATTTTGTGATTACGTCTTCGCTTAAAAACTTAGCCACTGGTGATTGAACACCTTCAGCGCCTGCAGTGTGGTCATTTACTTTCATCCACGCCATGCCTTTAGCGCCGTAAATACCAATAAACTTAGTGTAATCGTCAAGCTGTTTACGAGAAAGCTTAGCGCCACCCGGTACAGTTAATACAGCAACACGACCTTTTTCGTCGTTAGCTGGACCTGAGAAAACATTAAACTCTACGTCTTTAACTAAATCTGCAACATCAACTAACTTCATTGGGTTACGTAAATCAGGCTTATCAGAACCGTAAAGGCTCATTGCCTCGCTGTAAGGCATGATTGGAAAATCGCCTAAATCAACGTTTAACAATGTTTGCCACATCTCGCGGATCATTTTTTCAGTCATACCACGTACTTGATCAGAGCTCATGAACGAGGTTTCTATATCTATTTGGGTAAATTCTGGTTGACGATCGGCACGTAAATCTTCATCACGGAAACATTTAACAATTTGGTAGTAACGGTCGAAACCCGACATCATCAACAATTGCTTAAATAACTGTGGAGACTGTGGTAAAGCGTAAAAACTACCTTTATGAACGCGGCTTGGCACTAAGTAATCGCGTGCGCCTTCTGGCGTTGCTTTAGTAAGTACAGGTGTTTCGATGTCTAAAAAGCCGTTTTCATCTAAAAAGCGACGAACAAAGCTGCTTGCTTTAGCACGTAATTTAATACGGTCACTCATTTCTAGACGACGTAGGTCTAAGTAACGGTATTTTAAACGACGCTCTTCTGAGTTTACTTGGTTAAAATCAAGTGGAAGCGGTTCAGAGCGGTTAATAATTGTAAGCTCAGTACCTAAAACTTCAATTTCACCTGTTGCCATATCTTTATTTACTTGGCTATCAGGGCGTGCACGTACAGTACCTTTTAGCTGAACACAAAATTCTTGGCGAAGTGTGTTAGCTGAACTCATTAACTCTTCAATGTCAGAGTCGAATACAACTTGTACTAAACCTTCTCTATCGCGTAAATCGACAAAGATAAGTCCACCAAGGTCACGTCGTTTGTTGATCCAGCCACATAGTTCAACTTCTTGATCTACGTGAGTTTTATTTAGCTGTCCGCAATATATAGAGCGCATAGTTTTCCTGTCAGATAAAAGGCTTAAACGGTTATATTTATTTGTTTTAAGGCGTGTGATTTAAAAAACAGGTCACCACAATACAAATAAAGCCGCTAGCAATCTAAAAATAATCAAATTAAGCCCTGCATTATACTCAACTAACATTAAGATGCTAGGGCGTGTGCCGCTTTTGCCCCTGAATTTACAGCAGCTCGTTTTGTTATTTGCTACACTATCGCCACTTTATAATAAGGCGCTAGTTTGTATGTTATATATTGGATGCCCGCAGTGGTCGAGTAATGCATGGAAAGGCAATTTATTTTCAAGCCAATGTAAAAACGCCGATATGCTTAGCCAATACGCCCAGCATTTTAACTCAGTTGAAGGCAATACCAGCTTTTACGCTGACCCATCGCCAAGTACCGTATTGCGCTGGGCAAACAGCGTACCCGATGATTTTAAATTTACGTTTAAGTTTAATCGTCGCTTTAGCCACGAGCTGCACCTAACTAATGTTCAAACCGAGCTCACTGATTGGCTTAACTTGTTCTCCCCTATTTTAGAAAAAACCGGGCAAATCATGCTGCAATTACCTAAAGCATTTGGCCCTGGTGACTTACCCAAGCTAGCCCAATTTATTAGCCTGTTACCAAAAGAGGTTAATTACGGTGTAGAGGTACGTCATACTGCGTTTTTTCAAAAGGGTGAAGCCGAAATTGCGCTTAACCAATTATTAATGGCAAATAACATAAATCGTATATCGATGGATACTCGCGCCCTATTTGCGGTAAAACCAACAACCGAAGCGCTAATAGATGCACAGCAAAAAAAGCCCCACTTACCGGTACATGCAATAGCTACTGGCTCAGAGCCTATGGCGCGCTTTGTAATAGCCGATTTACAAAACGACTATAAACCCTTTTATAAACCGTGGCTAAGTAAAGTAAAACAATGGCTTGATGAAGGAAAAACCCCTTATGTGTTTTTTCATACGGCAGATAACCGAGAAGCGCCATTATTAACAAGGCAGTTTTGCAAAGACCTTGGTTATAATCACAAAGCATTAAACCCATTTACTGGCGAAAAAGAAGCCCACCAGCCAGCACTTTTCTAAAAGTAAAACGACAGAGAAATAATAATGAGTGAATACGCACGTTACTTTACCGGCTACCCAGCTAACATTGTTGAGCAAGTATTAAGCCTTATAAATAACAAAAAGGTATGTGACTACTTACTTAAAAAGTATCCGCAAGCACATACCATTACTAGCGATAAATTACTTTATAACTACGCAACCGAGCTTAAAAAACAGTATTTAAAAAATGCACCACCGTTTGGTCGCGCTGCTTTTAAAAAGCAAGGCGACATGGTCACCAACGCACTCGGTACACATACGTATCGAATGCAAGGTAAAACCCGTAAACACGATTTAGCGATAAACAGCGACTTGCTCCGCGCTCCCGAGCCGTTATTAAAAGCGTTAGTGGTACATGAGCTCGCCCACTTTAAAGAAAAAGACCACAACAAAGGTTTTTATCAACTTTGCTGCCATATGGAGCCGAGTTATCACCAGCTAGAGTTAGATTTAAGAATTTTTTGTGTGGTCGTCGCAATGGGTGAAAATCCTTATTTAAAATAAGGATTTTAGCGTTATTTAACTGAGTGAAAATAAAGCCCATGCTTAAGTTAATGTTTCCTTCCATACCCAGTCTTTTATCCCCGTAAGCAGCTCACAACTTAACGCCAGCCCTTAATAAAAAAAGTTTAAAACTACATAATTGCCCTACATTTGAGAACTACACTCTTAAAAGTTAATTTAATCTTTGGAGTTTTTAAATGATGAAAAATACCCATGCCATTTTACTCAGTGCCCTGTGCTGCTTAACCTTAAGTGCCTGCAACGAGCAAAACAGCCAATCACTTGAACAATCAAACCTCAATGATTTTACTCTAACCAGCTCAAAAGTAAGTGATGGCGTTAATTTGCCTATTACTTATACATGCGATGGGCAAAGCATTAGCCCCCCACTTAACTGGAGTGGAGCACCTAAGGCAACCAAATATTATGCGTTAATTATGGATCATAAAGCGCCAGAGGGAATGCATTGGTATTGGACCATGTACAATATTGCCGCCGATAAAACACAAATTAAAGCGGGCGAAACCCTCGGTGAAGTAGGCTCTAATAGCGTAAACGATTTAAACCAATACGCGCCGCCTTGCTCTAAAGGTCCAGGTGAAAAAAGCTATACTTATACTGTGTACGCGTTATCTGCACCGGTTACCTTTAATAGCGAGACAAAGGTAGATCGCTCAGCATTACTCGCTGCTGTAAAAGATATTACGCTCGATACTGCAAGTATGACGGTTAAATACTCGCGAAGCGCCAGTAGCGCCGAGCACAAATCTAATACAAGACCAAATGAGCAACCAAAGCCTGATAAATCATATTTAACCGCTAACGTAAAATCACCTCGTTGCGATGCTATTAAACAATCAGTGAGTAATGCAGGGTTTGATAAAAGCGTATCTGTTACGTGCGATGAACAATATGCTTATATTGTCTCATCTACTTATCCTGATCATGAAGTAATGACTGGTATTACAGGTACTAACGAGCAAATACCCGTTCCAGCAAAAGACTACGTAGCACCTATAAAGCTAAATCCTAAAAAAGCAAAAACAATAACAACAATTGATGCAGCCGTAGGTGTTGCCGTTAACGGCGTACCAATATACGACTATTCTTCGCAAGGTGAGTTGGACGTAAATAGCTACGATGAAAAACACGACACTTTAGCACTCGGACAGTTAGATATATGTGGCGGACACGCAGGACGAGGTGATGACTACCATTATCATGTATCGCCAACGTGTATGATTGACACAATGAAAAACCAAACAAGCGATGCCATTATTGGTTGGGCTTACGATGGTTACCCGCTGTATGGCAGTAAAAACCCAGACGGCAGTGCAATTGCCAAAGGTGACCTTGATGTATGTAACGGACAAACCGACGACACATTTGGCTATCGCTACCAAACATCAGCTACGCCGCCGTATATTATTCAGTGCTTAGTTGGTGAAGTAGATACCGCAAAATTACCAAGAGTGTCACCACTTAGTGGCGATATTCAAGGTATAAGAGCCGACTTGCGCCCGCCACAAGGAGGCGTTGAAAACCTAACGCACACAATCTCTGAAAACGGCAGCCGTACAATGAGCTACTCATACAAAGGCGAGAACTACTTTACTACCTACAGCCCTGCATCACAGGGAAAAGACTGCTATAGCTTTAAACAAAAAACTATCAGTAATGGTGGCAAAGTTCAAACAGGTACATTTTGTAGAGGTCCGCAACCAAATCACCTTACTCCAACAGTCACTAAGCAAAATACAAATCCTGCCATTACGGGTAAGCATAACTTAAAGCTAGAAGCATGGGCTGATAACTGGTTTACAGCCTACATAGGCGAGCAGTTACTTGTTGAAGATTCTGTGCCTATAACTACAGAGCGTTCATTTAATGCCGAAAGTATTACGTTTTCTGCAAACTACCCTATTGAGCTTAATTTAATAATTAAAGACTTTAAGCAAAACGACACTGGGCTTGAATACATCGGCGCTAAAAATCAGCAAATGGGTGATGGCGGTTTTATTATGCAACTTACCGACACCGATACAAATAAAGTAGTTGCCGTAAGCGATAAAAGCTTTAAATGCGAAATACTGCACAAAGCGCCGCTCAACAAATTATGCGAAAGCGAATCAAACCCTGTCGCGGGCGAAGGCGTTTGTACGTTTATGTCAAAAGAAGCACCAACTAACTGGCTGCAAAGTAACTTTGATAACGCAAACTGGGCTAATGCAGTAGAGCACAACTTTGCCGATGTAGGACCAAAAGACGGTTACGACGATATTAACTGGGATGAAAATGCAAAATTAATATGGGGCGAAGACTTAGAAACCGACAACACCCTTATTTGTAAAGCAATTATTGAGCAACCTCAATAAAAGGTAGTAATTATGTATTTTTTAAAAAAATTAAAATGGCTAATGCTCGCGTGTATTTTAACAAGTATGAGCGCTCAAGTGAGCGCCCATGTATTAAAAAACACAACAGCCCAAGTAATTTTAAGAGACGGGCAAGTTGAGGTTAAAGTATTAACTAATGCTGAGCACTTAATTTCAGCGCTGCAAAGCGAGCAAGCATGGCTTATGGGCGATATTGATAAGCTTATGCCTACAAACTTAAGTGCAGAGCAACAAGAAGAGTTTGCAAAAAATGCACTTAAACAAAAAACGAGCTTACGTGTAAATCAGCAAGCTATCGTGTTTGAACGCGTCACTTTTACCACCAGCAACAACAACGAAGCGCACGACCTAGAAATTGTTTTTCAAGCGAAGCACACATTTACAACAGTAGATGAGCTTGCCATATCGTTCCCTAAAAGTTTAGGTGCAGTTCACGCAAGCTTTGTAAAACCACAATATAAGTTACTGGGTGCTGGCGATACCGCAAAAATAAAGTTCTAGTCCAAATATCAACATACCTAAAAAGCTTACTTAAAAAGGATTTTAGTAAGCAACTCCCTAAATACGCTAATTGTAGGCACATAATCAATATGCAATACTGCTTGGTACGTTAACGTCATGATTTTTACTATTTGCCAATCAGTGAAATTAATACATAAATTCTTTTTAGCTTTTTTTATCACTAATATCGCCCTTGTTGGACTTATGTTTGTGTTTATATACATGACCTTTTCGTCAGGTTTTAACGACTTTGTTGAACAAGAAGAAACAAAGCATGTCGCAATGGTTAAGCATCAACTTATTGAGCTTTATAGCGAATTAGGCAGTTGGCAACCCATTACGCAAAACACGCAATTATGGCGCTCTATTGTAGAGCCACAAAAAAAGCCAGGCGAGCCTAAAACGAATAAACACACAAGCACCCCACCCAAACCAAATAGCAGCAATGCAACGCCCTCTTTATTGTGGGTACACTTACCTGCAGGTTCCCTTAAAACAGGGCAACGTATAAGTTTGTATGATCAAAATAAAAAGGTTGTTGTTGGTAGAGCTAATTTAAACGACAACCCACATATAGAGCCTATTTTATTAAACAATAACGTTATAGGCTGGATAGGTTTAGTCCCTTCAAAACTTGTACAAAGTAGCCCAGCAGAAGCCTTTTTAGCAGCGCAATTTCATAACTATTTTATGATCACGTTACTCGTTATTGTGCTCGCATTTATTATGGCTATTGTGTTATCTCGCCATTTAATAAAACCAATAAAGCAAATAGTGACTGGCACCGATGAGTTAACAAAAGGAAATTTTGCCAGCAGAATAATTCCCTCTAGTAAAGATGAGCTAGGTACCCTATCCAACAACTTTAATGCCTTAGCCCACACGCTTGAGCAAAACCAACAAATGCGGTTTCAATGGGTGTCAGACACATCCCACGAATTAAGAACCCCACTTACCGTACTACGCTCGCATTTACTAGCCGTTCAAGATGGCGTATTTACAGCCGACACAAAGCGCATTAATTTACTCATAAACCAAGTAGATAACTTAAGCCACATTGTTGACGACCTAGCCCAACTAGCACAAACAGATAGCGTTAATTTAACCTATAACAATGCGCGCATTGATTTAATCACTATTTTTGAGCAATCAATTGAAAACTACACCGCTCGCTTTAAAGAGCATGAATTAAATGTAGATAGCAAAAGCTTAACCAAAGCCGGCAAATGTATAATAAATGGTGATAAAGAACGCCTTATACAATTATTTTCAAACCTGTTAGAAAATACCTGCAGATACACGCATAAAGGTGGGCAAGTAATAATACTTGCCCACAAAAGACCCAATAACATTGAGCTTATTTTACAAGATTCAGCCCCAAGTGTTTTACCAAACGACTTACAAAAATTGTTTGAGCGTTTTTATCGCGTTGAAAAATCTAGAAGCCGAGAGCACGGCGGCTCGGGCTTAGGACTTGCACTTTGCAAACAAATAGTAGAGGCACATGGCGGTCAAATATCGTTGCACAACTCACCACTCGGTGGGCTAGAGGTAAAAATAACGCTGACACTTTTAGGTTAAAATAATGGCATCACAAAAAATACTTATCGTTGAAGACGAAGAAAACATTGCCGAGGTACTTATTGCCTACGCTAAGCAACAAAATTACGAAACTGAGCACTTTAATAGTGGCAAAGGTGTAGTTAGTTTTGTAAAACAAAACGCAGTAGATTTAATACTTCTTGATTTAATGTTGCCAGATGTTGATGGCATAGAGCTATGTAAGCAAATTAGAGCCTTTTCAAGTGTGCCTATTATTATGCTTACCGCAAAAAGTGAGGAAATAGACCGCTTGCAGGGTTTAGAGATCGGCGCCGATGACTACATATGCAAACCCTTCAGCCCCAAAGAAGTTGTAGCACGCATAAAAGCCGTACTAAGAAGGACCAGCCAGCCTAAAACCAACATCATTAATCATAATAATTTCCAATTACACAAAGACGATTACGAAGCACGCCTAAACGACAAAAGTATTGGCTTTACCGCCATCGAGTTTAAAATATTTTTATTATTTATAAGCCACGTAGGGCGTGTTTTTACCCGCGAAGATATTATTAATAACGTATACAGCGACACAACCGACATATCCGATCGCAACATAGATACACATATTAAAAATATACGAAAAAAGATTAACGACATTCAAGCAGGGCTAAACCCAATAGCAGCGGTTTATAGTGTGGGCTATAAATTTAAAGAGTAGGTTTACTTATTCAAATAAAGCTAACATGACGCAAAAGCGCGATATAAATCGCGCTTTTATTTTAATCACTAACCTGAACACTCATAACTAAAGATTAATAGCTGAGCAGTCGTTGGGTTTCGTTTCACTCAACCCAACCTACGTAAATAGACTTAAAGCCCTAGGCCTGCCATAAAATCATCATCGCCATCATCTTGTTCTACTGCGGTAGATGCTTTTTCTTTGTCCGCTTTTTTACGTGCTTCGTTTTCAATTATGTCATCTGGGTCGAGTGCTTCTGCAATATCAAAGTCGTGTAATTTAATGAACTCTGTTTTATCCATCGCTAATTCCAAGTAAAAGATATTTTGCTTACTTGTGGTGAATGTTACGCGGCGGGCTTGCGGGCGATCCATCGTGGTATCTACCGATATTTGCACTTGCTTGTTTATTGCCATCATTTTTGGCTGGTTTTGCGTAATAGACGTATGTAATTGCTCACGCACTTTAGACGTAAAGTCGCCAACAATTTGATTCATCAACTCGCCTAGTACGTTTGATACGTCGTCTGATAAATGGCTATGCGCTATTTCATCTTCTGGCATTCCCATATTGCGCATGTAATCGCCATAAATTTCCATCGCCGCTTGCGAAGTAAAGTTGGTAATTACGAGCCCTGTAAAACCGCCGTCAAATAAAACAAAGCAACCAATATCTGGTCGCATACATGTACGTGTTATTTTTTGCACCATGGCTGAGTAGCTAATACCATTACCGCTGGCTGATGTGAGTACACCTGTCACTGAATGACAAAGGGTTGCTAATATATCGTCTGTGCTGATGACCTTACTTTTGCTCATTTAATCTTCTCTTTTGTACTTATTATTCATAATTCTAGTCAAGCTACTGAATTTATCACTGACTATCCAGTATAAAATGTTAAAATAGCGCCATTATTTACAAAGAGACTGCCTTCGTGACCATAAAAGACAGTATTTATGCCTCTGAGCAACAAGTAAAAGATTTTAGCTTTGACCAAAATGTAGTCGAAGTTTTTCCAGATATGATCCAGCGCTCTGTACCTGGCTACGCCACCATTGTAAGCACTATGGGTAAACTTGCGGGTGAATACGCACAAAGTAACTCAAATCTTTATGATTTAGGCTGCTCACTGGGCGCAGTCACGCTTAGCATGCGCCGTAACATTCGCACCGATAACTGCCATATAATAGCGGTAGATAACTCTCAAGCTATGGTTGAGCGTTGTAAGGTGCACTTACAAGGTTTTAAATCGGATGTGCCGGTTACTGTTACTTTGGGCGATATTAACGAGCTTGAGATTCAAAACGCCTCAGTAGTAGCAATGAACTTTACACTGCAATTTATTCCACATGCGCAGCGCCAAGCCGTGCTTGAAAAAATATACGCTAATTTAAAGCCTGGTGGTGTATTGCTGCTAAGCGAAAAAATTAAAGCCGAAAACGAGCAATGCGATAACCTATTAATTGATTTGCACCACGACTTTAAACGTCACAATGGCTACTCAGAGCTTGAAATAAGCCAAAAACGTACCGCCATCGAAAACGTTATGCGCCCAGATACACTAAGCGCTCACTTTACTCGCTTACAAGATATTGGTTTTAGCCAAACTCAAGTGTGGTATCAATGTTTTAATTTTTGCTCAATGGTAGCAATTAAATAAAGAGAGTCATCCATGTCTCAATGGTTTAACCAATTTTACGCATCTATCGCACAAAGCCCACTTAGTCACTGGCTAGAAACCCTCCCTGCTCAATTAAAACATTGGCAAAACGAGGCTAGCCATGGTGATTTGCCTAAATGGCAAAAAGTACTTAAAAACTTGCCTGAGGTGGCAACTTCCCATGTTGATATTTCTACAAAGGTAGAAATTGGCGCGCCAGGAGAGATGAGTGATGGCGAGCAAAAGCAAGCCATGCATTTATTAAAACGCATGATGCCATGGCGCAAAGGCCCATTTAGTGTGCACGGTATTGAAATAGATACAGAGTGGCGCAGTGATTGGAAGTGGGACCGCCTGCTTCCTCATATTGAGCCATTAAAAGGCCGCACTGTTTTAGATATTGGTTGTGGCTCAGGGTATCATTTATGGCGTATGCGCGGTGAAGGCGCAGAGTTTGTCGTGGGTATTGATCCATCTGATTTATTTTTATGTCAGTTTCAGGCAATTAAACACTACAACCCAGATGAAAACGTACACTTACTGCCACTAGGCGTAGAAGCATTACCCGAGCTTAAAGCGTTTGATACGGTTTTTTCTATGGGTGTACTTTATCATCGTCGCTCACCTATCGACTTTTTAGCGCAGTTAAAAGCGCAGCTTCGCCCAGGCGGCGAACTCGTACTTGAAACCCTAGTAATTGAAGGCGACGAAAACACGGTATTAGTCCCAACCGACCGCTACGCTAAAATGCGCAACGTTTGGTTTATTCCAAGTACTGCAGCATTAAAGCTGTGGATGGAACGCGTTGGCTTTAAAGATGTGCAAATAAAAGATTGCGCTATTACCACGCTTGAAGAGCAACGTAAAACCGACTGGATGGAAAACGAATCGTTAATCGACTTTTTAGATCCAAACGATACAAGTAAAACAATTGAAGGCTACCCCGCTCCACTTCGAGCCATATTAACCGCAAAAGCATAGCTGTTAATTTAACGCCTTTAATACTAAAAAAACGCCTACGGGCGTTTTTTTGTTTATTTAAACAACAAACAGCGGACAAGTGTCCTTGTTAATTATTTCAAAATTACATTTACGCTAGCCGCGACCTTGCAATTGTTGTAAAATACGCGCGTTTCTAAGCAACCCAAAACAACTATTTTGAGGAAAACCTGTGAGCGAACAAAAACAGTCTCTAAGCTATAAAGACGCGGGCGTAGATATCGACGCTGGTAATGCACTTGTTGAGCGTATTAAAGGCGTAGTTAAAAAAACTCGTCGTCCTGAAGTAATGGGCGGAATTGGTGGTTTTGGCGCACTTTGCGAAATTCCTGAAGGCTACAAGCAACCAGTATTAGTTGCAGGCACAGATGGTGTTGGTACTAAACTACGTTTAGCAATCGACTTAAAAAAACACGATACGGTTGGTATTGATTTAGTTGCAATGTGTGTAAACGACTTAATTGTTCAAGGTGCTGAACCCCTGTTTTTTCTAGATTACTATGCAACTGGTAAACTAGATGTAGACACAGCAGCTGACGTAGTGACAGGTATTGGCAAAGGTTGTGAAATTTCAGGTTGTGCCCTAATTGGTGGCGAAACAGCTGAAATGCCAGGTATGTATGATGGTGAAGACTACGACATGGCAGGCTTTTGTACAGGCGTTGTAGAAAAATCAAAAATTATTGATGGCACAAAAGTAGCAGCAGGCGATCAGCTTATTGCACTTGCTTCAAGCGGTCCTCATTCAAATGGCTTCTCTTTAATTCGTAAAGTACTTGAAGTGTCAAAAGCTGATACCAGCGCTGACTTTGAAGGTAAAACATTAGGCGAAACTCTACTTGAGCCTACGCGTATTTACGTAAAACCTTTACTTGAGTTATTCAAAAACGTTGACGTACATGCGCTTTCGCATATTACTGGCGGCGGTTTTTGGGAAAACATTCCACGCGTATTACCCGCTTCAGCAAAAGCTGTAGTTAAAGGTGATAGCTGGCAGTGGCCACCAATTTTTAATTGGTTACAAGAAAACGGCAACATTACTACACACGAAATGTACCGTACATTTAACTGTGGTGTAGGCATGGTTTTAGTAGTCCCTGCTGACAAACTTGAGCAAAGCTTAACAATGCTAAAAGACTTGGGCGAAAATGCATGGCACCTTGGTGAAATTCAAGATGCAGCAGCTGGCGAAGAGCAAGTTGAAATTGTAGGTGGTGCTAAGTAATGGCACCGACTCGTCTGGTAGTTTTAATCTCAGGTAGTGGCTCTAATTTACAAGCCATCATAGATGCCTGCGAACGTGGCGAGATAAACGGGCATATAGCGGCTGTTATTAGTAATAAAGCAGACGCTTATGGCCTAGAGCGTGCAAAACAAGCAGGTATTGCTACAAAAGTGCTCAGTCATAAAGATTTTGACTCGCGCGAAGCGTACGATGCGCAATTAATGAACGTTATCGACTCTTTTATGCCAAATCTAGTTGTATTAGCTGGGTTTATGCGTATTCTTACTCCTGGCTTAGTGCAAAAATATGTTGGAAAAATGTTGAACATTCATCCATCTTTGTTGCCTAAGTATCAGGGGCTGAATACCCACCAAAGAGCAATTGATGCAAAAGACGATGTTCATGGCGTAAGTGTTCACTTTGTTACTGAAGAATTAGACGGCGGTCCCGTTATTCTTCAGGCGCAAATACCTGTACTCAAGGATGATACAGCAGAAACATTAGCAAAACGCGTGCATGAGCAAGAGCATATAATTTATCCTTTGGTGGTCAAGTGGTTCAGTGAACACAGACTTACTATGGAAGCAGATTATGCAGTTCTTGACAAAAAACAACTTCCTGCACACGGCGCGCACTACCCACAATAAAAAAATAAGTGCCCTGTTATTATGTGCGGGCGCTTTACTTCCAACTAGCCTAATTGCAGGCGAATTGACCCAGTATCAAGCTAATTACGATATTTTACGCAAAGGTAAAAATCATGGTGAGGCTGTTCGTGAGCTCAAAAAAACGGGCGACGATACTTATGAACTTACATACCACAGCAATATTGAGTGGATGATTTTCTCTGACTCTCGTGAAGAAACATCAAAGTTTACCTTCAAAGATGGCAAGGTTACCCCGCATCATTACAACATGATTCGTACAGGGACAGGCCCAGATAAAGATTACAAAATTGATTTTGATACAACAAACAAAGTAGTGACTAGCAGCGCTAGTGAATACCCACTTAAATGCGAATGGACTGATGAATTTCAGGATGCTATTTCGTACCAAGTGCAAGTGCGCGAAGGATTGAAAAAAGGCGAAACAAGCTTTTCATTCCCCCTTATTGATAAAAAAGGTAACCGCCGCGACTACAACTTTGAAGTTGTTGAAAAAGAGATGATCTCCTTACCTATCGGTAATGTAGAAGCCATTAAAGTGAAGCGTTTATACGATAACGATAAACGCCAAGCAATTGCATGGTTCGCGCCAGAAATGGATTACATGCTGGTACGTATGTGGAAAGGCGAAAAAGGTATGGAGCAGTTTGAAGTTCAAATGAATTCATTTACTGTTACTGCGCCTACAGCTGTTGCGCCTGCTACAGCACAACAACCTCAAGAAGCTAACTAAATTTAATTAAACCAAAGTTAAGTTAAGTTAAGTTAAGTTAGTATTTAAAATAGGTGGGCTAAATTAGCTCACCCATTTTAAACAATGCAAATTCCCCAGGCTCCATTTTTTGCCAGCGCTCATCATTCGTCAAAGGCCTTGTAGCTATAACTGTTACTACATCGTTTGGTGTGGTCTCTTGTTGAAAATCAACCACCATGTCGGCATCAATCAACGTTGCTTTACCAAATGGCGCACGGCGCGTTATGTAGTGTAAGTTATTAGTGCAATACGCTAAAACAAACACCCCATCGGTCAATAACATATTAAACACGCCTTTTTCACGTAGCGTATGCGAAAGCTTAGCCGCATATCTAAAAACCGACGCCATATTACTTGGTCGCTGCGGGTACTTTTCACGAATTTTGTCAAGCAACCAGCAAAATGCCAACTCGCTATCGGTATTACCCACAGGTCGATAATATTCAGGTTTTAAATCATGATAATTTGAAAGCTGCCCGTTATGAGCATAGGTTATTTCACGCCCCCACAACTCACGAGTAAACGGATGAGTATTTTCAAGACATACCCGACCTCGATTACCTTGGCGAATGTGGCTAATAACCGAGACACTTTTAATGGGGTATGCTTTAACGAGCTTTGCAATTTCAGATTGATAACTCGGCTCAGGATCTTTAAAGGTTCTACAGCCTTTACCTTCGTAAAATGTAATACCCCAACCATCTTTATGAGGACCTGTATTACCACCACGCTCTAAAAGGCCTGAAAAACTAAAACAAATATCGGTAGGCACATTGGCTGACATGCCAAGTAATTCACACATTAATAAAATAACCCTTAAAAACCATACATTAAAATAAATAGCGAATATTTGTGTATTAAGCGTACACTAAATTGCAGCCCGCTATAACGGCTATACTTACTTAAAAAATGTCATTTTGCTATTAGATTTATTTATTTTTACGTTAACACTACTTACGGTTAATGCTTTGACTATACGGTAGTTATTGTGCGTTCCTCTGTCGGGTAATTAAATATCGTATTTAAGTTACTTTCTACTACAATTTAACATCGTTATGTACTTGAAAATTACTGTTACTAGCGCTACTCTAAGTGAGGTGGTCTGACCTCTATTAAGGAATAAAAATGACACTCATATTTACACTGGTTCTAATCGCGTTGCTTTGCGCTGCGGTTTACCACAGAGCAAGTTGGAACACAGCACTTGGTGTTTCGGCTATAACTTTATTAATTGGTACCTTTGCGGGTGCTTTTGGTTTAATTAGCTGGTTGATCTTTTTGATCATCGCGGTTCCTCTTTCTGTTACTGGCCTTCGTCAGCAATATATCATCAAGCCTATTTTTGCTACGTTTAAAAAAGTAACGCCAAGCATGTCTGATACTGAAAAATCAGCTATTGATGCCGGTACGACGTGGTGGGAAGCTGACTTATTTTGCGGTAACCCAGATTGGAAAAAACTTCACCAATACCCAGTTCCTAAACTTACTATTGAAGAGCAAGCCTTTGTTGATGGCCCTGTTGAAGTAGTATGTAGCATGTTGGACGATTGGGAAGCAACGCACGAACTAACCGACCTTCCTCAAGATGTATGGCAATATCTAAAAGATAATAAATTCTTTGCCATGATCATCAAAAAAGAATACGGCGGTTTAGAGTTTTCTGCATTTGCACAGTCTTGTGTACTTCAAAAACTAACAAGTAAATCAACATTACTTTCGTCAATTGTTGGTGTACCAAACTCTTTAGGCCCAGGTGAATTATTACAACACTATGGTACAAAAGAGCAAAAAGATCATTACTTACCGCGCCTAGCGAGCGGTCAAGAAATTCCATGTTTTGCATTAACTTCGCCAGAAGCGGGTTCTGATGCAAGCTCAATTCCAGACTACGGTGTGGTATGTAAAGGGCAATGGAATGGTGAGGAAGTTGTGGGTGTTAGTTTAACGTGGAATAAGCGTTACATTACACTTGCCCCAGTGGCTACCGTACTTGGTCTTGCGTTTAAGTTACAAGATCCAGATGGGCTAATTGGCGACAATAAAGAGCCAGGCATTACCTGTGCACTTATTCCAACGGACACTCCTGGAGTTGAAATTGGTCGTCGACATTTCCCGCTTAACGTACCATTTCAAAATGGTCCTACTCGCGGTAAAGATATTTTCGTACCACTTGATTATATTATTGGTGGTCCAGATATGGCTGGTCAAGGCTGGCGTATGCTGGTTGAGTGTTTATCGGTTGGTCGTGCAATTACATTGCCGTCAAATTCTGCCGGTGGCATTAAAATGATTGCCGTTGCAACGGGTGCGTATAGCCGCATTCGTCGTCAGTTCCGTTTACCTATTGGTAAAATGGAAGGTGTTGAAGAGTCACTAGCAAAACTTGCTGGTTACGCTTACAGCTCTGATGCTGCTGTTAGTATGTCTACGGGTGCGGTTGATTTAGGCGAAAAGCCATCGGTAGTTTCTGCCATTATTAAATACCACCTGACAGAGCAAATGCGTGATGCAACTATTCATGCAATGGATGTACTTGGCGGTAAGGGCATCATGCTTGGGCCAAATAACTATTTAGGTCGTGGCTACCAAGGTGCACCTATTGCCATTACCGTTGAAGGTGCAAACATCTTGACCCGTAATATGATTATTTATGGTCAAGGTGCAATTCGCTGTCATCCATTTGTACTTACCGAACTAGGTGCGTGCGAAATTGAAGACCGTGAAGAAGCGCTTAACGTATTTGATAAAGCGCTAATGGGTCACATTGGTTTTACTATGTCGAACCTTGTACGTACTAAATGGCTTGCACTTACCGGCGCTCGTTTTACAAGTGTGCCGTACAACGACGAAACCGCTGAGTTTTACCGTATAGCGTCACGCTTTAGTGCATCACTTGCTCTTATGTCAGACATTAGCATGGCAGTATTTGGTGGCTCACTAAAACGTAAAGAACGTATTTCAGCACGTTTAGGTGACTTACTTAGTTACTTATACTTAGTGTCTGCAACGCTTAAGCGTTACAACGACGAAGGCCGTAAAAAAGAAGATTTTGCTCTAGTAAAATGGAGTTGCCAAGATCACCTTTATCATTGCCAACGCGCACTTGCTGATTTAATTAATAACATGCCTTCGGCTCCACTACGTGCCGTGTTAAAAGTATTGTTATTCCCGTTTGGTCGCCCGGTTCGTAAACCAACTGACCAACTTGAGCATAAACTTGCGCAACTACTACAAGTACCTAGTGAAACGCGTAACCGTTTAGCAAGCTACGTATACTTAAAAAATGAGCCGCTTAACCTTGTGGGTCGTCAAGAGCAAACGCTTAAAGACATCTTAGACGTTGAGCCATTATTTGAAAGAGTATGTAAAGAGAAAGGCCTTAAACTGCCATTCTTCCAGCTTGATAAAGTAGCGCAAATGGGACTTGAAGCAGGCATTTTAAGCCAAGCAGAGGCTGATAAACTAGCTGCTGTTGAGCAATCTCGTTTAGATGTTATTAACGTTGATGACTTCGACCCTGCTGACTTACTTGCAGGAAAAGCCGCACGTAATAGCGTTAAAAAAGAAGCTGATGCTGCTTAACTAAGCTAAGCATTTACAGACCAAAAGCCAGCATATAACGTGCTGGCTTTTTTGTGCACAATAAAAAGTTTTAACAACGTGATGGAGTAGTTTAATTCGTTAGATTGTTTAAATAATTATACAGCTTGGTATAACAGGCAGCTCTAACATCTAACCAACCCTAAAAGCTCTGTATTGATTAAATACCCCTAATTCACCTCTATACTCCTGTAAAAACTTAAACCCTCTCAAGAGCTCTACAAGTACAACACTATAAAGTTAATGACTATACCAATTAGCAATAATACTTAGAGCCTGCCTAGCAGTGTTAAAAATCTCTGATATACGACTGCATAGATGCAGGAGATAGATCAATGCAGGATCATTTGCCGAAAACAACTGAATAACGAATTATTCCTTATTATCGACATGCTTTTCTTACGTCAAAATAGATTACTTAATTAAGCGAATTGGGGTTAAACCTGGCGTTAAGTTAACTACGGTAAAAGTTTCAAAGTTACGAAAGAAGGGATACAGCGCAATGCACAAGCACTTAACCAGAGCATCGGCAGATTGATATAGGTATTGATACGGATAATAAGGAATATAAGCAGGTTCGTACAAGGAATGTGTTTGATAGCTGATAGCTGATAGCTGATAGCTGATAGCTG
>NZ_JACJEA010000031.1:0-50360 GCF_014163835.1 Pseudoalteromonas sp. SR43-5 | reverse complement strand
GGCTTTTTTACGTCTGCAGAAAAGTGAAATATGCGCAATTAACACACACTCACAGCACCCCCCATCACGTAGGTAGGTCGAGCGTAGCGACTCCCGACACAAAGAGAGTGTAGCATTTCACTGTGACTCTCCACCGCTGTGGGCACTACGACATCCTACTGCGTAGCGCACCGACTTCAAATTGTAGAGAGCCCGACTAGAAATAGTCGGGCTTTTTTACGTCTGAAGAAAAGTGAAATGCGCGCAATTAACACCCACTCATATCGCGACACAAAGATAGTTTAGCATTTTACTGTAGCTCTCCACCGCTGTGGGCACTACGACATCCTACTGCGTAGCGCACCGACTTCAAATTGTAGAAAGCCCGACTAAAAATAGTCGGGCTTTTTTACGTCTGCAGAAAAGTGAAATGCGCGCAATTAACACACATTCACATCAACACCATCACGTAGGTCGGGTGAGCTTAGCGACTCCTGAAGTTAATTTAATCTTTTTTATTTTTTATAAAAGCTAATTACTCTCATTTCCTTAGATAACAAATTTAATTTTGCTTTGTTACTGTCTTTGATTTAGGATCAAATCAGTTTAAAACCAAGAACTAACAGCCTGTGTATAGATTATTAATTAGCGCCATATCCATTTTATTTTGTTTTTCTGTGTCGGCAGTTGAAGTAACTGATCTATATCAAGATATTTTAAAAGTGGATGACAAAACACGAGATACTCGATTAGCTGCGAGTCGAAAAGCTTTGCTTAATGTTTTAGTGAAAGTAAGCGGTGATGAAACTGCGGATCAAAATAAGTTAGCGCAGCAACGTACTAAAGATATTTCTGATTATATGCTTAAGTTTGAATATGACGAGAGAGCAAATGGACAATTGAAACTCGTTGTTAAATTTGAAGCTCGAAAGATCAACGCGCTAATCAAAGAGTTAAACTTACCTTTATGGGGAGTACAACGTCCATTAGTCGCAATATGGTTAGGTATTGAAGACAATTGGCGCAGAGAATTAGTAACACAAGAAAGTTACCCGCAGTTAGAGCAGTTAATTTATGACAAAGCAGGGCGTCGTGGTTTACCTGTCGTTGTTCCATTACTTGATTTACAAGATCGACGTCTAGTAGGTATTCCTGAGGTATGGGGTAACTTTTCTGAACCAGTAGAAGAGGCCTCTAGACGCTACAGTGCTGAGCGAAGTATTACAGCAAGAATGTATAAAGAAGCTGATAGCGAAAATTGGATTTTAGATTGGCGTTTTACTAATGATGATCAATTTGATTCAAATAGATTAACGGGCGATAAGCAGCAAATAGTTAGCCAGATGATTGACACCTTAGCTCGAGGCCTTGCAAGCGAGTATGCAATTGACCCAAATGCTTATTATGAACAAGCAACTGCTACGCTCACGCTAAAAGGCACACAAAGTTTTGTTGATATAGAATTAGCGAAACGAAGATTATTGAGCATAAGTGTTGTTACGCAAGTCAAAATTGTTCGTAAAACACCGGAATTTGTTGAATTTAAATTAAATCATACTGGTAACTTGAGTGATCTTAAAAAAGGGTTAGGGCTAGACTCTTCATTTAAAGATTATGAGGATCCACGCGCATTTTATCATGTTGTTGATAAAAATAGCTTAGAGTATCAATGGGTAACACCATAATGCTAATGTCTGAGCCGATGCAAATGGCACTACCGGTTACTTTACCGGATGACGAAACATTTGCATCGTATTTTGGGGGAGAAGACTCTTTGGAGGTTAATCACCTAAAAGATAGCTTTTCCAAATTAGCAAAAACGTTTCAGTATACATACCTATGTGGTTTAGGTGATTCGGGCAAGTCTCATCTTTTATATGCAACCTGCATAAAAGCACAAGAGCGTGGCTTATCTAATATGTTGCTGTCTATGCGCGAAGTAATTGACTTTGGACCTATGGTATTAGACGGTTTAGAAGCACTTGATGTTCTATGTATTGATGACGTGCATTTAGTTGCAGGGAATGATGCGTGGGAAAAAGCACTATTTAACTTTTTTAACCGATTTAACGAACCCGGTAAAATGTTAGTAGTAACTGCTGATTTACTTCCTAGCATGCTCAATATATCTCTGCCTGATTTAGAGTCTCGTTTAACGTGGGGAACAACCTTTCAAATTCGTTCTATGAGTGATGACGATAAAGCACAAGCACTTGTTAAGCGCGCTCACATGCGCGGCCTTGAATTAAGTGATGAGTGTGCACGCTTTTTATTAACCCGTTTAAGCCGTGATATGCGAGCTTTATTAGATGTACTCGACAAATTAGATCATGCATCTATGGCTGCACAGCGAAAATTAACTATTCCTTTTATAAAATCAACGTTAAAGCTGTAGTAGGTCTAGAATCTAGACCCTGCTTTCAGTTATCATAAGCTATTATCAGAGCGTGTTTACCTTTCCTGATTGGAATTTGTTTAATTTAAGTGGGCTTTAATCGCGTCGTGAGGACATTAGCATAGTTTTTATATGCAATACCCGAACAACAAAGAGAGTAGCCACAAGATAAACACTTCGAACAACACGTGTTTGGTCTTTATTTAGGGTTATTGCATGACTTATGTAGGAAACTACAGCCCAATGCTTAACCTTATTTAATAGCCAACCACACAGTTGAGAAGCAATCTTGAAAGGCCAACACGCTCTTAAGCAATCACCTTCTGTGAAAGATCAGGTATCGAATGAACTTAGAAAATATATTAGCGCAAGCACTTGAGGCGGTAGCCAGTGCCAGTGAAATAGCGCAGTTAGAAGATATCAGGGTTAATTACCTTGGTAAAAAAGGCGAAATCACTAGCTTACTTAAAACGTTAGGTAAAATAGCACCTGAAGAACGTAAAGAAGCAGGCCAAGTTATAAACCAAGCTAAACAGGATGTGCAAGCTGCTATTAACGAAAAGCGTGAATTGCTTGCAAGTAAAGCACTTGAAGAAAAGCTAGCTGCTGAAACTATAGATGTAACTCTGCCAGGACGTGTTATGCCTACCGGCGGTTTACACCCAGTTACGCGCACTATTGAGCGTATAGAAAGCTTTTTTGGTGAGTTAGGTTTTGAAGTTAAATCTGGTCCAGAAATCGAAGACGATTTTCATAACTTTGATGCGCTAAATATCCCTGAGCACCATCCAGCACGTGCTGATCATGATACCTTTTATTTCAATCCTAAATTAGTACTACGCACACAAACTAGTGGCGTGCAAATTCGTACTATGGAAACTGAGCAGCCACCACTGCGCATTATTTCACCTGGACGTGTATACCGTAACGATTACGACCAAACACATACACCAATGTTCCACCAGGTTGAAGGTTTAATGGTTGATACCGATGTTAGCTTTACGGAGTTAAAAGGTATTTTGCATGATTTTTTACGTAACTTCTTTGAAGAGGATATGGAAATTCGTTTCCGTCCTTCATTCTTCCCATTTACAGAACCTTCAGCTGAAGTAGATGTTATGGGTAAAGACGGTAAGTGGTTAGAAGTACTAGGCTGCGGCATGGTACATCCCAATGTACTTAAGTCTGTGGGCATTGACCCAGAAAAATACACCGGCTTTGCCTTTGGCATGGGTGTAGAGCGTTTAACAATGTTGCGCTATGGCGTAAACGATTTGCGTGCATTTTTCGAAAATGACTTAAAATTCCTGAACCAGTTCCGTTAAGAGTGAAACAATAAAATGAAATTTAGTGAAAAGTGGTTAAGAGAGTGGGTTAATCCTGCTATTGATACGCAAGCTCTTTCGGAACAGCTTTCAATGGCTGGTCTAGAAGTTGATGGTGTTGAGCCTGCTGCTGCCAAATTTAATGGCGTAGTTGTTGGTGAAGTTGTTGAATGTGGTCAACACCCTGATGCAGATAAACTTCGTGTTACCAAAATTAACGTAGGTGGCGATGAGCTACTTGATATCGTGTGTGGTGCACCAAATTGTCGTTTAGGTATTAAAGTTGCTGTTGCAACTGTGGGCGCTGTACTTCCTGGTGACTTTAAAATTAAAAAAGCCAAACTACGCGGCCAACCTTCAAACGGAATGCTATGTGCTTTTGTTGAGCTAGGTATTAGCGAAGAAGGCGACGGCATTATGGAATTGCCAAGCGATGCACCAGTAGGCACTGATTTACGTGACTACCTAGGTCTTGATGACAATATTATAGATGTTGACTTAACACCAAATCGTGGTGATTGTTTAGGTATTAAAGGCCTTGCTCGTGAAGTAGGTGTTTTAAATAGCATTGACGTAAATGTATTAGATATCCCAGCGGTTACGCCAACAATTGATGACAAAGTATCAATTGAGCTAGTTAACGAAGATGCATGTCCTCGTTACCTTGGCCGTGTGATAAAGGGCATTAACCTTGATGCTGAAACACCACTTTGGATGGTTGAAAAATTACGTCGTAGTGGCGTACGTTCTATCGATCCTGTAGTTGATGTTACTAACTATGTATTACTTGAACTTGGTCACCCAATGCACGCGTTTGATTTAAATGCGATTGAAGGTGGTATTAAAGTTCGTAGTGCAAACGCAGGCGAAGAACTTGTTTTATTAGACGGTAATACCGCTAAATTAAACGACACAACACTTGTGATAGCCGATCATAATAAAGCACTTGCAATTGCGGGTATTTTTGGTGGGGAGCAATCAGGTGTTACAGATAAAACATCTGATATATTACTTGAAAGCGCATTTTTTAATCCTGTAGCAATTGCAGGACAAGCACGTAGCTACGGTTTACACACTGATGCTTCACACCGTTATGAACGCGGTGTTGATTTTGCTCTACAACACGATGCAATGGAACGTGCAACAGCACTTCTTCTTGAAATTGTGGGTGGTCAAGCAGGTCCAGTAGTTGAAGCTGTTGCGGCTGATAAACTACCAAAAGTGACTGAAGTACGTCTTCGTCGTGCACGTTTAGACCGTGTTATTGGTCATCATATTGAAGATGCTAAAGTAACAGATATTCTTACGCGTTTAGGTCTTGATGTTAAAGTAGAAAATGAAAGCTGGAGTGCGGACGTACCAAGCTACCGTTTTGATATTCGCATCGAAGAAGATTTAATTGAAGAAGTAGCACGTGTTTACGGTTACAACAGCATTCCAAATGTTGCACCAACTGCAAAACTTAAAATGACGACACATAACGAAGCAACTATTGCGCTTAGCAAGTTCCGCAATACGTTAGTGACTCGTGGTTACCAAGAAGCAATTACGTACAGCTTTGTAGACCCTAAAGCACAAGCTATTTTACACCCAGAGTGTAAAGCAATGGTATTACCGCATCCTATTTCAATTGAAATGTCAGCAATGCGTGTAAGTTTAATGCCGGGTTTATTAGCGTCTGTAGCGTATAACCAAAATCGCCAACAGCCTCGTATTCGTTTATTCGAACATGGTCTTAAATTTATAAGCGACGAAAGTGCAGAAAATGGTGTTTACCAAGTACCGGTTATTGGCGGTGTTATTACGGGTCTTGTAAATGGTGAACATTGGGTTGAAGAAAAACGCAATGTTGATTTTTACGATTTAAAAGGTGATGTTGAAGCCTTACTTGCAATTACCAATGACATTACTCGCTTTGAAATTAAAGCCGAGCAGTCAGATGGACTTCACCCTGGTCAATCAGCAGTAATATATGTTGATGGTAAAAAGGTTGGTTTTTTTGGTGCTTTACATCCTCAAGCTCAAAAGTCGTTAGATATCAACAACGCAACTTTTGTTTTTGAAATTGAAATGTCAGCAATAGAAAAAAGAAATTTACCGCAAGCCGAAGGGGTGTCTAAATTCCCTTCAAATCGCCGCGACATCGCGATTTTAGTGGCAGACAGCGTTAAATCTGGCGACATTTTAAGCGTGATCGAAAAAGTTGGCGGAAATCAATTGGTTGACCTAAACTTATTCGATGTGTATAAGGGCAAAGGTATTGAGCCAAATTATAAGAGTTTGGCGATTGCTCTAACACTGCAAGCGGTTGATAGAACACTCGAAGAGAAAGATATCAATCTAGTAGTTGATAACGTGGTGGCCGAATTGGCCGAACAGTTTAATGCATCGTTGAGGGACTAGATATGGCGCTTACTAAAGCCGACATAGCTGAACACCTATTTGAAAAGCTCGGGATCAATAAAAAAGATGCCAAAGATTTAGTTGAAGCGTTTTTTGAAGAAATCCGCTCAGCGCTAGAAAAAGGCGAGCAGGTTAAGCTCTCTGGATTTGGTAACTTTGATCTTCGAGACAAAAAAGAAAGACCAGGCCGCAACCCGAAAACAGGCGAAGATATTCCTATTTCGGCACGTCGCGTGGTGACTTTTCGACCAGGTCAAAAGCTTAAAACCCGCGTAGAAGTGGGCACAAGCAAAGCAAAATAAAAAAAGGCAGCGTAAGCTGCCTTTTTATTTGCCTGAATAACCTAGTTATTAAATTATACCAACCTGCATAAATCTTTGATCAATTTAACGAATTAAATAACACTATAACGTCGTTAAAATATTTTTATCTAGAACAACTAGATACAAAATTTTTGCCTAGTTCTAGCGTAATTTCCTTAACGTTAAATAGACCCCATACATAAGCAGATTGGTATTAGGTTATTTTTGCGATTATAAATTAAAACTCTCGAGGAGATACAAAATCACCTGCCATTATTTGCTGAAATGTTTGCTCTGCAAGTACATCTAGGCTATCTAAGCTTTTACCATTTGCGACTAATTTCTGCTCAATTTCAAATACATCAATATTTTCAATCCCCGACATTTGCGCTACTTTAGAAAATATATATGCGTGCTTAAACTTATCATGTTTATAAAAAAGACTAATAAGTGATGTATACACTTCCGGATTCGGTATGTTGTCTTTTTTATTGAGCTCTAGAGTTTTATAAAGTAAATCAATGGTTTTTTCATCATCAAATTTAATATAGTACGATGCTAAAAAAAATTGCATTTCGGCACTTTGCGTTACACTTTTATCATTTTCTATAGCCAATAATTTAGTCAACGCACTTTGGTTGTTATTTCGTGACCATTGGTAGTAGAGCAAACCTGGGTGGTTTGTATTTTGGGTATCTTGATATAACCGAGTCATTTCTTTAATACTCGTTAATTGACCATCAATACGTGACGTTTTTTTAGCTTTTAACTTAATATGTTCAATTTTAGCGGCCAAAGTTATGCATTGGTTATAAGATTCAAAGTCCTTGAGTAATTGGTATTTATTTTCATCAGTAGGGTCTTTGTATTCTATGTAGCGTTTGATAATTACATCAGAACGCTCATCCTTGCAGTGACTGTCTTTGTTTAAGTCGCTACAAAAACCAGGTGTTTCTTTGCACACTTGTGCGAGTGTTAACGGCTCTTCACACCCTGCCAATGTTAGCAAACCCAATAGTACACTTGCTTTTTTAAGCATTCCTTAACCCCAAATGAATATTTACTTTGTTATTCTAACGCAATCATTTAACGCCTAACAGTAGAGAATAACTTCAGTTTAAATTAGAATAGCCCTGCCTGAAGTGCATTACTCTCAAAATATAGTGCATTTTTAAAGGCTATCCGTTCAAAATGATAAACTTAGGTAAATAAAATGACCTCATCTCACGAGTTAGAATACACAAATAGTTGGCAAGAGCGCCAAGATTACGCAGAAAGCATGCAACCAATCATTGGTAAGCTTTACCGTAATCGTGGTATCGAAATCGCTGTATATGGCCGTCCTCTCGTAAATGCCAGTACTATCGATATTATCAAATCTCACAAAACCGTTGCTCAGTTTGAAGGCACTAAATTACGTTTGCGCGAAAGCTTCCCATTTTTAGAAGCTATCAGCAAAATGGAATTAAACTCAGCACGTATTGATATTGGTAAGCTTGCATATAGTTATTTGTTCACTGAAGCCGCAAAAGGTCGTTCAGTAGAAGAGTTTGTAAAAGATGAACTTGCAGAAATAACAGACTCACCAGCGAAAGAGCCACGCGATGTAGTATTGTATGGTTTTGGTCGTATCGGTCGTTTATTAGCGCGTTTATTAATTGAAAAATCAGGTCCATATTCAGATTTACGTTTGCGCGCTATTGTTGTGCGTGGTGGTAAAGATGGGGATCTTGAAAAGCGTGCAAGCTTACTGCGTCGTGATTCAATTCACGGTCCATTCAATGGCTCAATCACGATTGATAAAGAACGCAATGCAATTAAAGCTAACGGTAGCTACATTCAAGTTATTTACGCTAACTCTCCTAGCGAAATTGATTACACTCAATACGGTATCGACAATGCATTAATTGTTGATAACACCGGTATTTGGAAAGACGAAGCGGGCCTTGGCCAGCACCTAGAGTGTAAGGGCGCTGCAAAAGTATTATTAACAGCTCCTGCAAAAGGCAATATCAAAAACATCGTATATGGTGTTAATAACAAAGATATTTTACCTGAAGATAAAATTGTTTGTGCAGCAAGCTGTACAACCAATGCAATTACACCAACGCTTAAAGCATTAAACGATAAGTTTGGTATCAATAATGGCCATGTTGAAACTGTACACTCGTACACGAACGATCAAAACCTTATTGATAACTACCACAAAGCAGAGCGCCGTGGCCGTGCCGCAGCACTCAATATGGTAATTACTGAAACAGGTGCTGCAAAAGCGGTTTCAAAAGCATTACCAGAGCTTGAAGGCAAGTTAACAGGTAACGCAATCCGCGTACCTACACCTAATGTGTCGCTAGCTATTTTAAATCTTAACTTAGCAACAAGCACATCAGTTGAAGAGCTAAACGCATTTTTACGCGACACAGCACTTCATTCAGACTTACGTGATCAAATTGATTACACAGCATCAACGGAAATTGTATCTACCGATTTAGTAGGTAGCCGTTACGCAGGTGTTGTTGATTCACAAGCAACAATTGTTGAAGATAACCGTATTGTTTTATATGTATGGTACGACAATGAGTTTGGTTACAGCTGCCAAGTAGTACGTTGTATGCGCGATATGGCCGAAGTGTCATTCCCAAGCTTACCTCGCTAATTTATTTGCAGTGACTTAAAAGCCAGCATGTTGCTGGCTTTTTTGGTCGTGTATTATTTTTAAAGCGTATGCCTTGTGATAGGCTTTAATTAAGAAAGTGCACATTCGTTTTACTATTTATAAAATAATGTCAGTTCTGTGAATTAATAAGCAGATAAACTTATTCAACCTAAAGGTTTTTTCATGAAAATCAGCAGCAATTTCGACAGTGGTAATATCAAAGTTATTGAAGCCACCGATCCTTTAAATATTCAATTAGAAATTAATAAAGATCACCAGTCTGAATTTTATCAGTGGTTTCACTTTCGTCTTGAAACAACACCTTACCAATTGCATAAGTTAAATATTAATGAGCTTGATAAATCAGCTTACCCAGATGGTTGGGAAGGGTATCAAGCCGTTGCATCATATGACCGCCAAACATGGTTTCGTGTACCATCAAGCTATGAAAATGGCACATTAAGCTTTGAAATTGAACCAGAGTTCGGCAGTGTATATTTTGCTTACTTTGCGCCATACAGTTACGACCGCCATTTAGATTTATTATCTTGGGCACAAAGCCAAGGCGCTTGCCAATTAATAACGCTTGGTGAAACACTCGATGGCCGCGATATGAGTGTGCTTAAAATTGGTGAGCCAAGTGAAGACAAGAAAACCATTTGGATCACAGCACGTCAACACCCAGGTGAAACAATGGCGCAGTGGTATGTTGAAGGTCTACTGCACAAACTTCTTGATGACGAAGACCCACATGCAGCTGCGCTTCTATCAAAAGCAGTTTTTTACGTTGTGCCTAATATGAATCCAGACGGTAGCGCACGCGGACATCTTCGTACTAACGCTAAAGGTGTTAACTTAAACCGTGAATGGCAAACACCAAGCATGGAAAATAGCCCTGAGGTTTACTTAGTGCTTAATAAAATGCGCGAAGCTGGCTTAGATATGCACTTAGACATACACGGCGATGAAGCTATCCCATATAACTTTGTGGCAGGCAGTGAAGGTATTCCAAGTTACGATGAACGCTTAAAAGGTTTAGAAGATAGCTTTAAAGCTGCGCTTTTAACTATTACACCTGAGTTTCAAGATGAGCATGGCTATCCAAAAGATGAGCCAGGTCAAGCTAACCTAACGGTAGGTTCATCAGCTACGGCTGAAGAATTCAAAGCATTAACGTACACAATTGAAATGCCATTTAAAGACAACAACGCTTTACCGGATCCAGATTACGGCTGGTCAGATCGTCGTTCGTATCAATTTGGTCAAGATACATTAGCGGCTATTGTTAATGTTGTTGATGATTTAAGATAAAACGTTTATCTAAAAGGGTATCAATAGTTTTGATACCCTTTTTGCTTTTAATAAAACCCCTTGTATAAAAAAATAATAATCATATAGCAGCTTTATTCTTAAAACGTTTTCAACGCTTCTTCGCTGCGTATCATCACCGTATCGGTACAAATCAATCTACTTTCATTTAAATACTACAGATGTAATGCCTTTCGCCAAGTGTGTAATTATATATTTTGAAAATTAAGTGTTAACAAAGTTAGGTTACTTAAGTTAAGATTAATTAAATCATGAGTCGGGACGGGAGAGGTAAAACCTTATTTCGTAAAGCTTATGTAGCGTAGTAGCTAAAGCAGAGTCTCGTAATTAAAAATAATAAATATAACTATAGAGGATATCCATGGAAGCTTTTGTAAGTGCTGTTAATGATGTTGTTTGGAGTAATGCACTCATCTATTTATGCCTAGGCGCAGGCTTGTTTTATTCAGTATTAACTCGATTTGCTCAAGTTAGACATTTTAAAGAAATGTGTAAGTTATTATTTAGTCCTAACACGTCTGATAAAGGTATCTCATCTTTTCAAGCCCTTGCAGTATCGTTGTCTGGACGAGTAGGCGTTGGTAATATCGCTGGCGTTGCTGCCGCTATCGGCTTTGGTGGGCCAGGCGCAATTTTTTGGATGTGGGTTGTTGCATTTTTAGGTGCAAGCACTGCATACGCAGAGTCTACTTTAGGCCAAATTTATAAAACAGAAGAAGATGGGCAATACCGTGGTGGCCCAGCGTACTATTTTGACCGTTGTTTAGGGCAAAAGTGGCTAGCTGTTTTATTTGCTGTTTCGGCGATTATTGCCTGTGGTGTTTTTCTACCTGGTGTACAAGCAAATGCAGTAGGTAATGCGTTTACCCAAGTGTTTGGCAGTGGCGACATGGTTACTACTAGCTTTGGTGACGTAGGTAGCTTTAAGTTAGTCGCTTTAGCAATCATCCTTATTGTTTTAGCGTTTATTATTTTTGGCGGTATAAAGCGTATTGCAAACTTTACACAAGTAGTAGTGCCATTTATGGCGCTTGGTTACATAGTCCTGGCATTAATCGTAGTATTTTTAAATTTAGATAAAGTAGCTGATATATTCTATTTAATTATTAGTGATGCATTTACTGCGCAGGCAGGTTTTGGTGCTGCTATTGGTTGGGGCGTAAAGCGTGGTATATATTCTAATGAAGCTGGCCAAGGTAGTGGGCCTCATGCTGCAGCTGCTGCAGAGGTTGATCACCCAGCTCAACAGGGTTTAGTACAAGCTTTTTCGGTTTATGTTGATACCATTTTTGTATGTACTGCAACAGCATTAATGATCTTAATAACGCAGCAATATAATGTTGTAGGTGATTTACCAGCAGGACAGTTTATTGTACAAAATGTCGATGCAGCGACTGAAGTAGGCTCAGCAGCCTTTACTCAAATGGCTTTATTTAGTGTATTTGGCAGCTTTGGACAAGCATTTGTCGGTATTGCATTATTCTTCTTTGCCTTTACCACAATACTTGCTTATTACTTCATTGCAGAGACAAATATTGCTTACTTAAATCGTTACTTTAAAGGCAATATCCCGCTTGTCCTTGTGAAATTTGTGATTATGTTCATGGTTGCATACGGTATGGTTAATAATTCAGGTTATATCTGGACTATTGGAGATATTGGCGTTGGCTTAATGGCTTGGATTAACATATTGGGTATTTTAGCTATTTTCTTTGTAGCTAAGCCAGCTTTGTTATGTTTGAGCGATTATGAGGATCAGAAGAAAAAAGGCGGAAAGATCACATTTGACCCAGTTAAATTAGGGATTAAAAACGCCTCGTTTTGGGAAAAGCGTTTAGAGAAACAGTCAAAAGACGCTGAGTAATTAAACTTAGTGGGCAACTTAGAAAATTATAGCCCCCAAATCAGTTGTTGATTTGAATTCAAAAAAGACAACGAGAAATAAAACAAGTACAATAAAGGCGCCGAAAGGCGCTTTTTTTATGCGTAGTATGGAGAGAAGTATGGCGATTATTCGTTGCCCAAAATGTGCAAAATCAATTTCAGATAAACATAAGCAATGTCCGCATTGCGAAAGCAACATTGCAGAGCTAAACGACGAGCAAGTTTTACAACTTCAGCGCGAACAGCGAATTAAAAAAAAGCAGATGTTTATAAATCACTCCTTTTTGGCGCTTATCTTATTTTTAGGTGGTTTTTTCTGCTTGTACTTTTTACAACCGCAAGAAGAAACACTTCAGTGGTATGCTTACACTGCCGCAATAGGCATAGGCTGTATCTGGTACCTTATAAATCGTATTATTTTAGTGACTCTAAAAAAGAAAAAATGACATGAACATCGACAATCTTGTACAAAATATTACTCCCGAATTATTCGAACGCTTACAATACGGTGCTTCTACTGGCAAGTGGCCAGACGGTACCGTTTTATCAGATGAACAAAAGCAACAAACAGTGCAGTTGGTTATGTTGTATCAAGCAAAGGTGGCTCAATCAAACGAGCAATTTACGATTGGTGCTAATGGTGAAATGATCCAAAAGACAAAAGCTCAACTACAAAAAGAATTCAAATCAGACAACGAAATAGCTAGGTTTAGTGAACATGATCTTTAAGCACCTTTTTACACCTAAGTGGAAACACCCAAAGCAACAAGTACGTCTTGATGCTATCGAAAAATTAGACATTGAACGTGATGCAACCATATTAAACACGTTAGCACTTGAAGATAGCTCAGCTGAAATTCGCCGTAAAGCGCTGCAAAAGGTAAACAATTTGCCGCTATGGTGGAAAGCGTATAAACAAGATCAAGCATTAAAAGATATAGCAGAGCTGCAAATATCTAATGCTGTTTTAAATAGCGAAAGTACATTAACAGCGCAAATCAAAAGTGAATACATAGAGCGTTTTGCACCTGTTAAAACACTCGAAAAGTTAGCATTTGCAGAAAAAGAACTGCAAGTACGCGTTAAATTATTAAAACGTTTAGCAAACCCAAAATTAGTAGAAAAAGCATTTAAAGAAGGTAGCGAAGAGCTACAAACTCAGTTAGTTGAACTTGTTATTACCCATCAATTAATTAAGCCATTAGTAAAACATGCAAAAGGTGATGCAAAAGCAGCACTTGAAACGCATATTGAAAATGAGCGTTTAGCAATTGAAATGCCACTTCAGGTTGAAAGTGCAACACGTGTTATTTTAGCTAAGTTAAATGCTTTACGTGAAAAAACAGATTTTGGTGTTGTAAATTCACAAGCCGGCGAATTAATGGCCCAGTGGCAAGCACTTGAGCTCAAATGGTTAAGTGATGAACGTGTAAAGCTGCTTGATGAAAAATATATTTCTATTACTACTAAGTTAGATGCACACATTGAACAGCTAAAAGCAGTACATGACAAAGAGCAGCAGCAATTAGCGCAACAACAGCGTCAATTATTAGCACTTGCAACACTTGAAGCTTTGGGTGAAGAAATTGAAAATGCCTTACAGCTTGGTCTTGAAACTCCAGAGCAAATTCAACAAGATTGGCTTGATGCAAAAGTAGCGCAAGCTAAGCAAGCTATTAGCGAAACAGAACTTGCTAATAATGCAGAATCAAAACTCGCTGTAAGCAAGTTAGAAAAACTATTTACTCAAGTTGCTAAATTACCCGAGCTAACAACGGCTATTAAAGAGTACAAACTCGCTTTTGCAGCATTATGCGAAATTAAGCCAGCAGAAGATTTAGCACAATACGATGCAACTCTTACTGAATTTAATAATGGCTTTAAAGCAGCGCGTAATCATTTGAATGTTTTAGATGGCGCACTGCAAAGTACCTTTAAAACACAGTTAAATGGGCATAAAAAGCAATTTTTAGCACCAATGAATGAGCTAGTTAAGCCACTTGAAAAAAACCAAAGCCAAGCAAAGCGCAAAGCTCGTGATGTTAAGCGCCTAATTGAAGAAGGTCGTTTTAATGTTGCTTTTGGCGTGTTTAAAGGCTTTGAAGAGTTATTTAATACACTTACTGAGCAATATCAGCAGCCACTTGTAAACATAAAAGCAGACCTTGAAGCGCAACTTGCAGATGCGAAAGATTGGCAAAAATACGCTGCAGCACCAAAGCGTAAAGCTTTATTAGAAGAAGTAAGTGCATTAGTAAGCGAAGAGTGTACAGACCCACAACAACGCGCAGAGCAAGTAAAAGCGCTACGTAAACGTTGGAATGAGTTAGGTCGTTTAGACACAGATGAAGAAAAGCTACAAGGTGTGCAGTTTGATGAACAAATCGAGTTGTTATTTGCGCCTTGCCGTAGTTACTTCGCAGAGCAAGAAGTGCAACGCGAAGCATCAAAAGCACAGCGTGAAAGTATTATTAACGACATGCATGCGCTCCATTTACAGCCAACTGCTGAGGATGATTTTGATTGGAAACAATATGAAAGCCAATACAATCGTTTAAATAAAGCGTGGCGCAGTGTGGGTAAAGTTGACCCTAAGACATACCGTACACTAAACGATCGTTATAAAAATGAGCAACAACAAGTACTGGCTTTATTAAACGCATTTCATAAAAGTAATGCAGCACTTAAAAATGAGTTAGTAGAAAAAGCGCAGCAATTATCACAAAGCGATGATTTAGCCGCTGCCTGCCAAGAGTTGAAGCAAATGCAGCAGCAATGGCAAACCATTGGCTTTGCTGGTTTAAAAGCTGAAAATGCGTTATGGCAAAAGTTTCGTCAGTATAACGATGAAACATTTACTAAGCGTAGTAGTGAGTTTGAGCAGCAAAAACTCGAGCAAAACGAGTCAGATAAACAAGCAATTGCAGAACTTGCTGAGCTTGAAGCAGCACTTAGTGATGTTAATCAAAGAGCGCAGTTGCACGACCTAGAAACAAAAGTGAAAGGGTACACGCAATTTAGATCGTTAGCGCCAAAGGTTACTAAGCTACTAGCTGCTATTGAAGATAAACTTGCATTGCTTACAAGTAAATCTGAGCAAGCTAATTTAGATGCATTAATTACTGCACTTGAAAACAATGAAGCGTTACCAAGTCAGTATCAAGCACCGCTTAAAACAACATTAAGTAAAGAGCAACTTATTACTCGTATGGAAATACTAGCGAACGTAAGTTCAACCGATAAGTCACTTAGAATGGCAGAACAAGTAGCCATGCTAGATGACAAACATCGTGGCGATCATGCTGATTTAAACTATTATTTAAAACAGTTATTAGCGCTCAGTGACGGTTCAGTTGAACCTGACACACTAACGCGACTTAAAGCGACACTTGCAGCTTAATAAAACCAGCATAATATGTGCTGGTTACTATTTTAATAAGCCGCTTTAATAGCGGCTTTTTTATGTACCACTAATTTATAAACAAAAGGGTTCTCATGAGAATTTTAGTTATTATTGCAGCGTTATTTTTAACCGCCTGTAATACCACGCAAGGCATATCAGTATATTCATTTACTAACTCTGAGGTTGAGTCTGTACTGGGTAAGCAATTACCAAAGTTAAGTGAAAAAGTAAGCTTAATGGGTTTGCCGGTTCAGTTTGATGTAAACGATTTAAGTGTAAATATTGGGCCTGATAACCGCGACGTTGTTGTTCTTGGTGCTGATTCAAGCGCTGAAATTAATGCATTCGCACTTAAATACCCAGTGCGTTTAAAGCTACAAATTGAAGGTAGCCCATTTTACGACAGTGAGAAAAAAGCGGTGTTTTTACGTAATATTAAATTACTTGATTCGAGTGTTGATGCCGGTGGTTTCAAAGGTAATTTAGGTGCACTTGATAGCCAAGCAATGGATGTGATTAATGCTTTTTTAGCGGTTAACCCTGTTTATACTCTAAATATGGATGACCCTAAAATGATGCTACTTAGTAAGCTTCCACTTGATATGAAAGTGGTTGAAGGTGCAATTAAGCTAGTACCTCGTCTATAAGTAGATCTACCTACTTATAATATACGTATTAATTAGCCTGACTTTCAGGCTAATTAGGTTTTAATATTATGGCGGCTCCTCGTACTGTTCCCACTTCTAGGCTTTCTCGCTTTGCAAAATTAGGCTCACTTGCCACAGGTGTTGCTACCAACATGTTAGTTGATGGTGCTAAGAGCGCGCTAACAGGTAAAGGTTGGGACAATAAAAGCTTACTGCTACAACCTAAAAACATTGAAAAACTAGCTATACAGCTATCTCATTTACGTGGCGCTGCGATGAAGCTAGGGCAATTGCTTTCAATGGATGCCGGTGATTTACTTAGTCCTGAATTGGCTCAGTTACTTGCTTTACTGCGCTCAGACGCGAATCCAATGCCTCATAAGCAGCTTGTTGAAGTGTTAAAAGAGCAATGGGGGGATGAGTGGCTAGCGCGTTTTTCTCACATTGAGCTAAGGCCTTTTGCAGCGGCTTCTATAGGGCAAGTTCATTTAGCTTATAAAGAAAATGGCGATCAGCTTGCTGTTAAAATTCAATATCCTGGTATTGCAAAAAGTGTAGTAAGTGATGTCGATAACGTTATTTCGTTATTAACGATTTCTCGATTATTGCCAAAAGATCTTAATATTAAACCACTTATTGGTGAGGCTAAGGCACAGTTATTAGCTGAGGCTGATTATAAACGTGAGGCTCAGTACTTAATACGTTATAAAAATGCATTAGCAACTAATCCCCACTTTAAAGTACCCAACGTATATCCAGAGCACAGCACACAACAAGTGCTAACTATGGAGTATATAAAAGCAGAACCTATTGAGAGCATTACAGAGCTACCAGATAGTCAAAAAAGCTTTGTTGCAGAGCAACTGATTGATTTGTTTTTTAAAGAAATGTTTGAATTTAAATTAATTCAAACCGACCCTAACTTTGCCAACTTTCATTATCAGCTTGATACACAAAAAATTGTTTTATTTGATTTTGGTGCAACGCGAGAAATATCAACCGAGCTTAGCTTAGCGTACTTAGCCTTATTTAAAGCGGGTAGCGAAAACAACCGAGAAGGTGTACTTAAAGCGGCATCACACATAGGTTATTTTAAAAATGACTTAGTTGATGAGTATAAAAACAACGTCATTGATTTATTTTTAATGGCGTGCGAGCCACTAAGAGCAGAAGGGGAATTTGATTTTAAAAATAGCGAACTCGCGCTCAAAATTAAAAATGCAGGGCTTGCCCTTAGTGCGCAATCTCAGCAATGGCATACACCGCCCGTTGATGCGTTATTTATTCACCGAAAACTTGCAGGACTTTATTTAATAGCCGCAAGGCTAGGTGCAAAAATAGATGTAAAAACGTTATTTAAGCACTATTTATAGCTTTTTAACTTACGCGTAAGTGCACTTTAAGTAATGAGTGCAATTAGTGTATAAAATTGCCATAATGCTCGCGATATTTCGCGAGGTGTATTTATGATAAAACAATTTTTAAACGATCCTAAATTATTGCTAAACGCAGTAGGTGAGGGCATATACGGTTTTGACCTATCGGGTAATGCGGTGTTTGTTAATCCTGCCGCTGAGCGCATGACAGGTTGGTGCGCTGAGGAACTATTAGGTAAAAAAATACACCAATATCATCACCATACTCATGCTGATGGCACACCTTATCCCGCAGATGAATGCCAAATTTACTGCACCATGTTTGACGGAAAGCGTCGTGAAGTTAAAAATGAAGTTTTTTGGCGTAAAGACGGTAGCTCATTTGCAGTTCAATACACTTCAACACCGGTTTATCAAAATGATAAGTTAATTGGTGCTGTAGCGGTATTTCGCGATATATCACTGCAACAGCAAACACAAAATGCACTGCAAGAGGCACTTACTCAAGTAAAGCATTTAAGTGAGCAGCTAAAAGATGAAAACAACTACTTAATTGCAGAGCTCAACGAAGACTGGCAAGACTCAGGGCTAGTTGGACAAAGCCATATATTTCAAACCATGTTAGATCAAATAAAACTGGTAAGTGAAACCGACAGCACAGTGCTTATACTTGGCGAAAATGGCACGGGTAAAGAATTAGTAGCCCGTAATTTGTATCGACTAAGCAAGCGTAGCGAACAAGCTTTTATAAAAGTAAATTGCGCCGCATTTACCCCAAGCTTGCTAGAATCGGAATTGTTTGGTCATGAAAAGGGCGCGTTTACAGGTGCCAATGACCGCCGTAAAGGGCGCTTTGAACTTGCTGATAAAGGCACCTTGTTTTTAGATGAGATAGCAGAGCTTCCACTTGAGGCGCAAAGTAAATTACTGAGAGTCCTGCAAGAACAAGAGTTTGAACGCGTGGGTGGCAGCAACACGCTAAAAGTAAACATTAGAGTAATTGCAGCGACTAATCGCGACTTGTGGGAAATGGTACAAAAAGGCACGTTTAGAATTGATTTGTATTATCGGCTCAATGTATTTCCTATAAAAGTACCCGCCCTTAAAGATCGAAAAGAAGATATTCCTTATTTATGCGCTAATTTGATTGCGCAGCTAAATAAACGGCTCGGGAAAAACTTAAAAGGGCTAAGTAAAAAAGCAATTACGCAGCTGCAGGCTTACGATTGGCCAGGCAATATTAGAGAGCTGCAAAATGTACTTGAACGTGAAGCTATTTTATCTAATCAAGCGGTACTTCAGCTAAGTCAGCCTTTGCAAGCGGGTGGTGAAGTTGTTATTAATCCTTCACTTACGCTCGATGAAGCGCAAAAGCAGCATATAACCTCTGTTCTCGCGTTATCGCACTGGCAAATATCAGGTGATAAAGGAGCGGCAGTTAAATTGGGCTTACCTGAGAGTACACTACGCTCAAAAATGCGAAAGTTAGGAATCGCTAAAAATTCGTGATATATCGCGAAGTACGCTTTATATCGCGTGGTTTATTTTTATTTTTTAAAATAATTTCTTTAATATCAATGAAGTAATTAAGGTTTCAGCTTGGTCTGAAAGTTGCAAATGCTTGCGTAATACCCGTCATTATGAAGCAAGTACTATGAAGTTTGATATTAAAGAAGAAGACATGATTATTAAGCCCTATAACACAGAAGGGCCAATTTATATCCGCGAGCAAAAAGGATTTTTTCAGCGCATACGCCGTAATTTAGGTTGGCTGCTAATGCTAACTTTTATTGCAATACCGTGGATCCAATATAACGGTCAACAAGCTGTGCTGCTTGATGTGGCAACGCAAACCTTTACTATTTTTGGTTTAACACTCCTTCCTCAAGATTTTATGATTTTAGCCCTGCTATTCATGGTGGGGGCTTTTGCGTTATTTTTTGTAACCAACTGGCTTGGTCGGGTTTGGTGTGGTTATACCTGCCCGCAAACAATATGGATGCTCATGTTTTCGTGGGTAGAGCAACGCATAGAAGGCACTCGAAATCAGCGAATTAAATTAGATAAATCTCAGTGGACGCTAAGTACTTGGCGCAAAAAAATAACTAAGCACAGTGCGTGGATTATTATTTCAGTTTTAACCGCCACCTCGTTTATGGCGTATTTTATTCCAGCAAAAAGTTTGTATATGGAAATGCTTACATTTGAATGGTCAGGTATTACGAGCTTTTGGGTGTTTTTATTCGCTTTTTGCACTTACGGTAATGCAGGGTTTTTACGCGAAAAAATGTGCACGATTGCTTGCCCGTATTCTCGTTTTCAGGCTGTTATGTTTGATAAAGATACGTTGCTTGTAACCTATGATAGCACGCGCGGTGAAAGCCGAGGGCCACGCAAACGCAAAGCTGATCCAAAAGAGCTTAACTTAGGTGACTGTGTAGACTGTAACTTGTGTGTAGAGGTATGCCCTGCAGGAATAGACATTCGAAATGGCTTACAATATGAATGTATAAACTGTGGCTTATGTATTGATGCTTGCGACGATACCATGGAGAAATTTGGTTATCAAAAAGGCTTAATTAAATACGCCAGCGAAAAACAAATGGAAGGCAAAAAAACCAATCCATTTAGATTAAAACTAATAGGATACGGCGCATTAACGGCTTTGTTAATAATTTCTATGTTTGCATGGATGCTGCAACGCACACCAATAGAAGCCTCAGTACTACGCGATAGGAATGCGCTTTATAGAGTGAACTACGAGGGCCTGGTAGAAAACCCTTATACACTTACTATTATTAATAAAACGCAGCAAGCACTGCATTACAGTATTGCCATAGAGGGCTTGCCAGAAGCAACACTCTCAAGTCCAAGTTCTACACTTATACAGCCAGGTGCAATGAAAAGAGTCCCCGTTACTGTAACAGCCGATGGTTACAATATTGCGCACAAAGTGAGTAAGTTACAATTTATAGTAACAGCGCAAGAAGATGCCAGCATTACTATAACCAAAGACAGCCAATTTTATAAAAATTAGTCCAGTAATAAGCTCTATATAAACAACGACTTGAGCTTTACCTAGCTCAAGTCATTGTTTAATTCATTTAAAATAAAATGCTTTGCAGATTCTAGATTATCAAAAAGACAATCTTTGAAAGTAACGTCTCTTTTGGCGTTTTGCATTATTCGTTGCATTTGGCTTATAGCAATAGGTGATGTAAGCACAAACGCGCTAATTAAACAGTTGTTTTGCTGCATGCTGTGGCTTATGGCTACCATTTCTTGCTCGGCCTGTGGGGTTGCAGCTACAACGTTTGATGAGTCACTTATATAACCCCATTTTTCGCCTTTAAATGATTGAATGGTTTCAAAAAGCGCTGTTTTAAAATTACTTAAAAGCTCAAGTTCTAGGTTTCCGCTAAATTGTGCAATAACTATGTTATTTTCAAGCGATAAATTAACGTGTCCGTTTTTATTTTTGTATTCCATTAATACCTCCTAAATTAGCTTTTTATCTAAATGTAGTTTAGCAGCCAAGAGGGTACAAGCGGCTGCAAACTTATTAAAGTGCTTTAATATAGTTAAGCGCGCTTTTAATAACCGCTACTTGCGCCAAAATACATTCTTCATCTGTGGCTGTTGGACTATCAGGGTATACCTCTGTTGTGGTTACATAGGGTGCATCTGTAAAGCCCATACACAAACCTAAATCGCGTGCTGCGTAATTAATAACGCCAAATTGCTCTTGAGGGACGCCTATTAGCTGGTTGTTTTCATCGCTCGGGGCAATGTGCGTGACCTTTGCCACATCTTCGATAATTACTTTTTGAAATTCAGGCTCAGGCTTATTGGTATCGGCCACTAAATAAAACCCATCAGGTATGTTCCAATTAGTGTTTGTTGTGCCTTCACGGGCAGCAAGTGCGGGTCTAAATTCACTGTTATCGCTGTCGGTTGTTTCGTGTAAATCAATATGAGCAACTAAGTCTACATTGAGTGATTTTACAAACGCCATAATAGCTGCTGACTCTTGTGCTGGGCTGCCTTCGTAAAATGAGCGGTTAGGATCAATAGCATCAGGGTTCCAGCGGTTTATAGTTTCATATCCCCAAGGGCTAATGCAGGGCGCAACAACAATATTAAACTGCTCTGAGTGTTGCATAGCGGATGTTTTAGCAAATCTAAGTGCGCCATGTACGCCACTGGTTTCGTAGCCATGTACACCACCTGTGATTAAAACAGTTGGTTTATTGGCATTAAAGTTAGGCGTTTTTAATATATATAATGGGTAAGTACCAGCGGCGTAATTAAGCTCGCCGTATTGCTCTATATCTAAGGTGCTTTTAAGGTCATTAATTAGCGTTACGACTTCGTTTTGGTAACTGCGTTTAATGTTTTGGCGTGCTAACCACTGGGCTTTATCGTTGTTATTCCATTTTTTGCCTGGTGTGCCAATAGGGTATGTGCTGTTAGTCATAATAAACCTTTATATCAACTGTTATTTGTTCTCCTATAAATAAGGAGGGCAATTACAATTGGTAAAATTACTTAATAAAGGCGTAGCTTAACGCTGAGTAAATTAGCGTGCAAATTAAAACGTTAAAGTCATATTTTTAATAGCGCGTGATTGCTGGGCTTTAATATAACTTTGGTTTGCGAACTCACCCGAAATACTACCTAGTCGTTCACGCTTTACACTAACTGTTAAACTACACGTTTTACTTTGATCTACTTGCGAGCTGCTAAACATATCTAAGCTTTGCAAATCTATTTCAAGGCGCGAAGTACTAAGCGCAAAAAGCATTGATTGTAAAAGTGTTTCATTATTATTGTTAGTGCAGCTACTGCTAAGTTCTACTTGACTAGTACTATTGGGATCAGTGCCATCTAACTGAACTGTAAGGGGACTATTAATACTAAAAGTTTGGTTGTTACTCGGGGTTAAAATAATAAAATTTAAAGGTAGTTCCACACCTGAATTCGCATTTATGCCATCGTCTCGTTTAAATTTTATATCAAACTGTTGGTTATCATCAGTAGCATTTATATACGCTTGGTAATCAACGTATAAAAAGTCGGTGTCTTTTGTAAGTACAATAGCAGTGTTATTAACAACAGCTTGCAATGAGTCGCTATCGCTTAAAATAATGTTTGAGCCATTAGCATCTCCCGCATTTAGCTCTGCGTTAACACGCGTGCGGTTACCGTCAGAAATCAGTTCAAAGCCTGCCCAAATTCCTTTTGTTTTTACTAAATCCGACTCTGTTTCTGACGTGCAAGCGCATAGAGCTAAAATTAAAGCCGTTGTGGTAATGCATTTTTTAAGCATGTTAGCTCCTTTAAACCACTAAATTAGGCTGTAAATAATTGTTTAATAGGGGATATACCTAACAATTATATGAAGTATAAGTTTGTATGTGTGCATTGTTACACAACACGCTATCTGTAAATGTTTAAATTTGTTAACGGTTGTAAATAAATTATTAAACGCTAAGTTTTAAAAACTAACTTACTAATTAAATTGTTTGCTAAGTAAGCATCGAATTAGCGCTAAATGTATTATAAAAGAGTATGTTACAATCAGGTAAAGCATATCTTCATATTGAGTATTATGGCGCAGTATATTGCTACCCCAAGTTGGCTAGGCCGTTTTTTTACCCGTATTAAACACGTAACTATTGAGCAAGAAGAGCTTGTTGTTCATTTTAGAAGTGCTCCCGCACGGACATTTTTAATTAAAGACTTTGATAATTACTCAATACTTAAAAATCGTTTATTTAGCGCCAAAATTAATTTGTGCGATAGTAGCAATACATCAATTAGCTTTTTAAACAAAGCACAAGCTAAGTCTTTAAATACCGCCCTTAATACGCAATTTTCAGCCATGCTTGAGCAAAAAGTAAATAACGCCAAGGCTTTGCTAAAGCGTTATGCTTTAGATGAGTTTTTACGTGATAGTTCCATGAAAATACTTAATAACGAAGTATTTTTACTTGCTAAACAATACGCTCAAAGTACAAATACATGGCAACAACACTTATCGCCAAGCAGTATTAAATTTTTAAATATACTGAGCTCCACACCCAATACTCACGATGCAATCGCACAGCTGCGCCATAAATATGAAAAAAAACAGCTAACTCTTAAAAATGACTTTTTTAATCAAGTAGAGTCAAATCCATTAACAACAGAGCAGCGCTTAGCGGTTATACGCGATAACGATAAAAACCTAGTATTAGCGGCAGCAGGCACAGGTAAAACATCTGTGATGGTCGCAAAATCGTTAGATCTAATAGCGTGTGATATTGCCAAGCCTGAGCAAATTTTGGTGCTGGCCTATAATAAAACAGCAGCAAATGAGCTTAAAGAGCGCTTTATTAAACGCGCCACGTATGCAAAATTGCATACCAAAGCACCCACTATTTTAACGTTTCATGCGCTTGGGCTTAAATTATTACAAAGTGCTAAAAAGCCAATCGAATTGTCAAAATTTGCAACCGACCCAGTTCAATTAAATAGTTGGTTAACTGGGTGGGTAAGTAAAAAAATACAAACCGAGCCACAGTTTTTAAAAGCATTTGTAGATTTACTCCATGAGCCGATTGATATATTTAGCTTTAAAGATAATGCACAGTACGAGCGGTACGTACGCGATAACGAATACCGTAGCCTTGCGGGTCATAAAGTAAAAAGTTATCAGGAAGTGCTTATTTCAAACTGGCTACATTTGAATTGCGTGGCGCACAGTTATGAGGTGAATTATCACTTTAATCAAGGCGCAGAGCTAAGTGGGCAATACCAACCAGACTTTTATATACCTCAATACGATATTTACTTAGAGCACTTTGGCATTGATAGGCAAGGGAATACTCGTGCCGATATAGATAAAAAACACTATAACGAGCAAATTGCATTTAAGCGTAAGTTACATAAACAAAATGGCACCACTTTACTCGAAACCTTTCATTACAACTGGGTAGAAGGAAAGCTAGAGCAAACTCTCGCTAAACAATTAAAGCAGCATAATGTTGAATTAACACCTTTAAGTAACGACGAAATATTTCATACTTTAAATAACTCAGGACAGTTACAGCAAGGCATTGATAAGTACATAAAATGCTTACAAGCTATTCGAGTGGAGCAACTAAGTAATAAGCAAATAGCGCAGCGCATCAAGCAAAGTGGTATTAAAAACTATCAACAATATGCAAACTTGTTAGTGCAAATTCATGACGCTTATATAAATGAACTAAGCACGCAAAATGCCATTGATTTTGACGACATGATTATTCAAGCAACAAAGGCGATAGTAAGCGGAGATTTTAATATTCCATGGAGCCACATTTTAGTTGATGAGTTTCAAGATATATCAAGTGCGCGTATGGTTTTTTTAAATGCCATATTAAAATATGGCAAAGGAATACGCTTTACTGCGGTAGGTGATGACTGGCAAGCAATTTATCGGTTCTCGGGTGGTAATTTAGCGCTTACTACACGCTTTAATGAATTAGTGGGCAGCCACTCACTTACTATGTTGCAAAAAACATTTAGATATAACAATAGTATTAGTGATGTAGCGGGGCGCTTTGTAATGCAAAACCCTGAGCAATATAAAAAGCAGATCAGCACACATACGCAAGTAACCACACCACAAGTTATTTTGTTAGACGATTTATACCAAGGCACTAAATCGATAGAAATAAAAGTACAGCAGAGCATAAGCACTATTCAAAAAAACGATGCATCAGCGAGCATTGCCATACTTAGTCGATACCGATACATGTTAAATAGCGTGCAGCAGCATTTAAAAGATAAAAAGCATACAAACCCTCTTTATTTTTGGACATTGCATAGCGCTAAGGGGCTTGAAGCCGATTACTGTATTATTATTGGTTTTGAACAAGGTAAATTAGGGTTTCCTAGCGATAATCAAAATAACGTCCTGGTGGAGTCGTTATTACCAGTGCAAGATGAATTCACTCACTCAGAAGAAAGGCGTTTGCTTTATGTAGGTATTACGCGCGCAAAACATAAAGCGTATTTAATTGCAGACCCTTATGCATGCTCAGCGTTTGTAAAAGAACTAGTAAATGACGATTATCCTATTCAAATCGGCTCCACGTTGTTTAACAAGTCGCAACTAAAGCAAAGAGAGTGTAATACGTGCAGCGACGGATTAATTGTGCCAAAAACGGGTCAGTATGGTGATTATTATAGCTGTACTAATACGCAGATTTGCGAAACTAAACTACGAGTGTGTAAAAGCTGTAGTAGCCCATCAGTTGATAAAAGCACGTATTCACAATGTGTGAATACAGAGTGTAAAACGCAGCATCCAATTTGTGAAAAGTGTGGTCGCGAAATGCGTAAACGTAAATCTAAGCACGGTGAATTTTTAGGGTGCAGTGGTTTCGCACTTAAAGAGGATAACTGTAAAAACACTCGAAAAATGAATGTTTAACGGCTAACGAGCAGGTTTACACCTGTCTATTTTATAGAACAATGTAAATAGAAATTATATTCATTTGATTGATTTTAACAAGTTATCAATGTCTAATAGAAGAATGAGCTTTAACTGTTGTTTATTATGCATTTTTTCAATAGGTTCTTTTTATTAAACGATCACTATTCAGCCCCTGATCAGGTTGCTAATTGGCGAGTAAGTGCACTGCGCATTATTCTATCATTAGTAATGGTGTTATGTTTTGCTGTGGTGTGCCACACGTACGCAAGCGCTATTGAGTTTAACTTAATTTATATTGTTGTATTAACAAGCAGTTTTTTTGCGACTGTATGCGGTTTGCTTATAGCAAGTAAGCGTTTTTATCACTTCAGCGCGCATGTACTTTTAATAGCCATTGTAGCTGCTAGCGTGTCAATGAACTTATTTTTAACAGACCTAGAGCTTGCTAAAGTGGGCTCTATGTATATGTATTCCTGCCCAATAATCGCACTTATGCTACTTGGTTATAGAACAGCCCTTGCTTATGGCGTATTAAATATTGTACCGTTTTATATGATCATCAATAACGTTGATGTATCGGGCTTAACTGGCATTGCTCAGCAACTTCCCGATGCCAGCTTATACATTACAGGGCTAATATTCTTATTTTTTAACATTTGTATTCCCCTTGCTGTGGCACGCACAATTGTGGCTGCTAAGCGTTTAAACAAAACAATGATAAGCGCTAATACACACCTTAAAGATAAAAATGAGCTTTATCGAAGCCTGTTCACCGAATCAAATAAAGCCAAAATTATTGTTGACGAAAATCTTGTCATTACTGATTTTAATCAACACGCTATTGATATGTTTGGTATAAAAAAAGAATTAAAAGAAGAATGCGTTAACCTTTCTCATTTATTTCCTACTTTAGTTTTTGACGCCCCTAATGCTCAAAATAAAATTGTGAAGTACAAAAAAAGCTATTTTAAAGCCTGCTACCAACAAATAACAATGAGTACTAACTACCGTGTATACGACTTTTACGATTGCACGCAAGAACAGCTCATTAAACAAAATTTATCGATGATGGAACAAGAAAATAAACGTTTACGCTTTAGAGACTCGCAAACAAAACTACCTAATAGAGAATGGTTTGAGCTGCAATGCGACAGATTAACAAGCAAATACCAAAAAGGTTTTTTTATCGTTGTTACCCAAAGTGCAAATAGTGAATACTTAAATTTAAAGCTCACTAAAGCCGACTCTCAAGCATTACTTATTAACGCGTACAAGCGTTTAAAGGCGATGGCAGATGGGCCGTTGTTGTGTGCCCATATAGGAGTAGGAAAGCTTGCTTTTATAATTGGCGCAAACTCGCAAAACGAGCTTGAAGATAAGCTATTAATGCAAATAAAAAATACATTAGATAAAACTTATAATGTGTTTGGCACTAAGTGTCAGCAATCATTTTTATTTGGTTTTGCAAAGTATCCTGATCACGGAAAAAACAGCACAACAGTACTTAGCAATGCGTGCGAAGCACTTAAAGTTGCAAACTGTAATATGCCTCTAAGTGGTTATAACGAAAAACAATCACAAGCTTTTATCGAAAAATACGAAATTTCGATGTTATTAGATGAAGCGCTTCAGCAGGGCGATTTGTCGGTACACTATCAACCTAAAGTAGATGCAACGGGTAAATGTATAGGGCTTGAAGCTTTAGCGCGTTGGAACAGTCCTATACTAGGTAATGTGTCGCCAGTGGTATTTATTCCTATTGCCGAAGAATACAGAATGGTCAGTAGGTTAACCGATCTGATTATTCAAAAAGTCTGCGCTCAAATTTCCAATTGGACTAAGGCGGGTTTACCGAGTGTGCCGGTGGCAATAAATATATCTCTAATTGATTTTAGCCAAACCGATTTTATGTCAAAACTGGTTAAATACCTTGCCGACTTCAACGTAAAGCCACCTCAAATAGAGTTAGAACTGACTGAAACCTCTCTTGAGGCAAACCAAGCGCATTCGCTAAAGCTTATGCAAACACTGCAATCGTGGGGTTTTACTATTTCGGTTGATGATTTTGGAGTGGGGTATTCTAATATTGCACGCCTTGCCGATTACCCTATTAACAAGCTCAAGTTAGATCGCTCATTAATTAGCCAAGTAACAAGCTCTACGCGTCAAAAAAGTTTAGTTAAAGCGGTGCACGTTATGTGTGAAGAGCTTGATATTAAGTGTGTAGCCGAAGGAGTAGAAACCCAAGAGCAAGTAGCAATAATGGCGCAAATGGGGTGTAAAGAATTTCAGGGCTTTTACTTTGCGAAACCAATGTCAGCCGAAAATTTTGCAGAGCATGTTAGCCGCCATGGCTTAGTGTTTAACCCCAAAGAGGTGACGGCTCAACTTTAAATGTATAGCAGGTATTTTATTACCTAGTTACAGAGCTGTTGGGCGTTTATAGTTATTTCGCACTGATGAATAACTCCTGCTCCCCAATGCTGTATATCTGATTGAGCAGTACAGCCTGCATCTTCAATTAAAGCCGTATTGGCATCACATAAAAGTAGCACTGCGTTATCATCTTGTACGTTTACAATAAGCGTGTATTCCCCAAAAGGTGCAAGTTTGCTTAAATCGTTATTAACAGCGGCTTTTAATAACTCATCAGTTGTTGAATAGGATGTTTCACTAAATTTTAGTGTGCCATCAACGGCTGTAGCAATATCTTTTAATTGTGAGGCTAAGTCGGCCATCACTTCTGGATTGTTTTTTTTAGGAGTGTAGCAACCGCTAAGTAATACTATGAGGCTTATATAAAGTAAGTGTTTCATTTTATTGGCTCCATACCGTCATCGTGTTGTGTTCATCGTAGCCTGTATCTAGGTTCCAATTTTTAATTGCACTGTAATCAGTATCTAAAAATACGGCATTGGCAATAATGGTTATGTAGTGCTGAATGTTACTAACGGCAAAGTCAAAAATATCGTTGTAATGCATAGGCTCGTGCGGCGTTTTTAGATGTTCAATAAAAGTGGGGTCTACTTCGTTTGGGCGAGGATAAAACAAGCCTAAATTAGCAGCAACATGGCGTGCACAGGCAAATAATCGATAGCTTTCTTCAACATTATTTACTACAAGCTGAAAACCGTTATGCCATGAATTAAAGTTAGGAGCGTGTTGTGCTGCGTAGCTTGGGTGAACCGTTAATAAAGCATGTCGCCAAATTTTTGCAATATCGGTATCAAAATTATCGTCTTTGTTAGTACAAGATCCAATATTTTGTTGCACGCGGTCAGCATAACCTAACTCACCTAAGTTTAAACGTTGCCAAATAAACGCGTCTTGATTCATTTCGCAGGTACGGTGCGCCGTTTGGTTTTGCGCGTAAGGGCCTACTTTTAATTCAACAACCGGATGCACTGTTATATCTGCAGCAACATGGGCCATATAACCGCATAACCAGGAAAAACACTTTTCAAATGCTTCACCTTCAAGTGTTTTACAGTATTCAATCATTGCTTTAAGTAAATCGCCTGTGTGCTCATAGTGCATTAGGTCGGCCCACGCATTTTGGCTAGGCTGCGCTACAGCTAAGTAAGGATAATCGGGGGCTACACAGCCTAGTTCAAGGTATGCTTGGCGTTGGCTTAAAATAAGCTTTGCTTTTTTAGGCATATCCATTTTAGCGAGTGACTTGGTTTGCGTTGCAATATTAACAGCAGTGATGTGCGCAAAAGCACCTGGCATTGTCATATCCTTATGATTTATTAATAAGGGTACAGATTAACATTGAGAGGGGGTTAAATAAAGCCAACTAAATGCAAGTATAGCGGGGTAAACACCTATTAAATTAGCTGCTCAACTAATTGGCCATTCTCGTATAATTTAGCATGTTGACGCTTATGTTCTTCAAATAGGTAAGCTCTTAGTTGCTCTTGACCGCTATGAATTTGCGTTATTTTAGCGGCTATACCTTGCGTGCTTTGCCTTACGGGTTCTATTTCCATCGAAATACTTTGTTTGTTAGGTAAAAGAAATTCCATGTGCTGCGATTTATTTAAATGGTTACCTTTTCTGAGGGGTTTTAAAAACATCCCCGTGTTTGATATTGATTCAATTTTAAACCCTTGGCTTTTAATATTTAGCTCACTCCAGCGCCAACTGCGCAGCGTGCCTTGTGTGTCTATTACTTCGGGGGCGGTTAAAATCGGTTTGATTATACCGGCGCTATCAATTTTCAAGTCCAACGGAAACCATAACTGATAGTGTGCAACCTCTGCGAGCAGGGTTAAATTAGCGCTACTAAGTAAGTGAGCAATATTGGCTGGTACTGAACTTTGTAACGTTAAAACGTGACTGTTGTGAGCATGTGACTTTGTATTGGGCTTAAATAACTCAGCAAAAAAATTTATCTCTTCATTAGAAAAGTCCATATTTCATCCCAGTTACATAAAATAATTCACCACCGTAATTTAAACAATGAAATTGGTCAATAAATGCTCCGTTTAAATTTGTTTAGATAATATTTACAAAGACAGAGGGGCAAACTAAACAATGTATTTAAATGCAGTGCTTAACCCGAACGTTTTTCAGAGACTTGAATTATTTAACATTTATAAAAATATATTTAGGCGCAAGTGGCTAGCTGTTAAACTACAGCACATTAGTTTTATTATTTATATTAGAGTTTACATTATGATATGTGCATTTTTACGTGATCAACAGCCGAAGTTACTGGGTATGGTAGTGGCATTGTTCGGTGCCGGTTTTTCAATAAATGCAGTAGCTCAAGAGCAAAGCCAAACTTTAATTTTAGTGGGGTCAGAGCTTACTACCTGTACTAGCGCCAAGCTTAATAATTGCCAAAAAGAGGCTGTTATTGATGGTAAGTCACATAATTTATATACACTTAGCAGCTCTCAAATAAAAAACATCGCGCAGCATTGGCCTAATAATAATGTTGAGGCAAAAACGGCTGTATTAAAAACACTTAAAACCATACAAAGTAAATCGTCAAATAGCGTATCAAAAACAGATTTACTCTGGCAGTGGCGCGATAAAAATAATCAGCAATTAGAAAGTCTAACTCAGCAAGAGTACAACTTTGTATTTGATATGCTAGAAGTACCGCTACTTAATAAAAACGGTGAGCGTTTAAAAGAGCAAGTAAATACCGATTTTAATAATGAGGTTGCGACTAATAATATTTTACAATTTGTGTCGGGCAGTTTAAAAGTTAATAACGCAAAACCAACCATGCTTGCTATTACGGCTTCGAGCCGCGACCCTTATGAGTCGGCAGATGTAGCGCAAAGTCTTTTGGCACAATCAAATATAAACACTCAATGGTTAGCACTAACGCCAGCGCTTGCTAAAGCGATTACGAGTAACTCGTGCGATGAATTACCAGCGCTTAGAAATACATTAATGAATGTGTATAACCGTGAAGTGATTTATCCCGATCGCACAAAGGCCGAATACGCTTTATGTAAAAATGGCACTAATGCACTTGTATCACTTATTAAAAATAGTACCGGTGTGATGTTTAATAGCGGTAATGCAGCATTAACTCATAAGGTATTATTTGATCAAAACAATAACCCATACCCGTGGACGCAAGCATTGCAAACTCGCCCAGTAATTGTAGGTGAAGGAGCCGGTGCTGTAATCCAAAGTAAAGTGACGGGCATGCTTACAAATACGACAAGCCTTGAGGCACTTCGTAAAAGTGAAAATAACACTAATGCTGGTGGGCTGGGCAGTTTTAACTTTGGTGTACTAGATACTCAATTTAGCGAACAAAACCGTACATTTAAGCTCACAGCAGCGCTAAATAAAAACGAAGTAAAAAGTACTAAAACAGAAATTCAACATGGTTTTGGTATTGATGAAAATACGGCTTTGGTTGTTATTAAATCGCCAGAAGGTAGTTTAATAACCGTAATAGGCAAAAGTGGTGTAGTGCATTTGGCTAACCAAGGAAAAGCCCAACCTGAGAGTAAGAGCTATAGCTACTCGTACTGGCCTACAAGCAGTGTAATTGAAATTACCAATAACACGTTTACCTTAAGCGCACGCACAATAGATGAAGCGTTACCCGCTATAAAAATACCTCCACTGCCAGTGCAGCGTTTTGGCTCAATTTTAACAAATTCAAAACTGCGTTCACTTACTCAAGCGATGTGCCTAAGCCAAGAGCAAAGTGCGGTAGCCCAACAAGACGAGTTTATAATTAGCCTTACAGCAACGAGTGACACGCAGTATCATCGCATCAATGCAAAAGAGTTTGGTTGTGCGCTAAGCAATTTAGAGTTAGCTATAAAGTCGATTTAGTGACTAACCTGAGCCAAGGGTTTAAGTTTTTGGCTCTTCTATATAAAATAGCCACCATAATGATTTAAAAGCCTTACTAAAAGAGTGTTAAAATGAATAAAGAAAATGATGTAATTTCTAGTCTAGCCGAATTAGAAAGCTTTTTATTAAATATAGAAAACGGCGGTCTTGGCCTTAAGGGTGTTTCGGGCGTTGGTATGGCAACAAACAATAGTGATGGTAGTCGTTTTGTAGCCGTGTTTGACGATAATCAAAAATTACTTTTAGCGCGCGGTATTACAGAAGATGTATTCCAAACAGGGCAAGACATGGTACGTAATGGTGTAGGGCGCAAGCACTAGTACTTTAATAAAAAAGCGCTTAGAGCGCTTTTTTATTTTAATTTCAATAAATTGAAATTAAATGGCTTTATATAGATCCCACAAAGGCCACTTCAAGGTAATAACATTTAAATATAACCCCCTCAAAAACCACAAAACTAGCCAGCTAAACTCAGTTTTATTAAGTGCGCTTAGATAAATAAGATAGTGCCACGGATAAATTGTAGAATCAAAACAGATGGATTTTGGCTATATTTTGAAGAGAAGCTTAACTTATTGATATAGAAGGAGTTTATACCAATTCGCTTAATTAAGTGATCTATTTTTAGGATGGAAAAACGTGTTGATAGCTAGGCAAAAAATTCGCTATTTAGTTGTTCTAAATGAGAATTTTTTAACACAGGTAGCGACACGTTTAGCCCCGCAAAATGATTAAGTATTATTGCGGATTGGTATTAATGGTCGGTATGGAGAGATTCGAACTCTCGACCCCTGCCACCCCATGACGGCTAAGCCTCTTGTTTTATAAAGCCTAAAAATCATAAGCCGTTGTATAGCCTTGTTTTTAGTTATCACTAGGTTTCAGCAAATTTCTGTAAATTAAGTTATACTGGCTACACATTGGCTACACATTGGCTACACGCTCGGTTTTAAAATGGCAGATTTAACTTCTATTACTCAAGCTAAATTATCAGCATTCAAAAAAACGGCTACTCCACGGCAGCAGCTAGGGTGCGATAAAATATCAGGCTTTTTCTATCTAAAGCTTGCTCAAGGTAGCGCATGGCGATTGCGCTATACAGATTTATTAGGCAAGCGCAGAACAGCCACAATTGCAGACACCAGCACTAAGCCTAATCAAGCAGCAGAAGAAGCTATTTCATGGAAAGCTAAACTAAGAGAGGGCATTGATCCACTCTCATACAAAGAAGAGCTTGCACAAATACAGCGAGAAGAAGAGCAGTTAAAAGCAGCCAATGTATATTTAAAAGTGGGTGAGTTTTTTGAATCTATTTATACGCCTCATAAAATAGATAACTACCGCTATGGCGCAGGTACACTAAAAGGTATTAAGCATAATTTTTCGCACTTGTTTGAGCGCGATATGGATAAACTAAATAGTGCTGATATTTTACAGTGGTACAACAAGCGCAGAAGCAAAGGCATTATGCGTTCAACACTCGTAAGGGATTATGGCGCATTTAAAGCCATGCTTAATTATGCTGCCCAGCCTTTAAGGGGAGTGAGTGAGCCAATTCTTAAAGTTAACCCTATTAAAAATTTTACGTTACCAGCGCTCACTATTAAAGAGCAAGACGACTTAGAAGCCCATAACGAAAAGCTAAGCCACCAGCGCGACATATTCAGCGATGAAGTTAAACAGCAAATAAGCACAGGCTTACAGCTTTACTCAGATAACCTTAAAAAGAAAAGACGTTCAAGCATAGCCCACGGTAAAAGCCATTTAATAAATTTAGATAATCACACTTACCCGCACTGGTTTATTCCCTTTTGCCATATAGCGCGATTAACAGGTATGCGCCCATCCGACATATACGCTTTGAGGTGGGATAACTTGGTATTCAATCAATTTAACAACCAAACCACACTTATTTTCACACCTAGTAAAACTAAAAAAGCAGAGAACAGCCGAAAGATTAAATTTCCTGTTACTGGAGAGTTAAAGCATGTATTTGATAGCTGGGCAGCACAACAAGAACAGGCTAAACATGGCCTAATATTCAAATCAGAACGCACTAACAAAACTTTAGAGCGTAAAGCCCACCTAAGACACTGGAAGCAGGTTAAAGCGCTTGGTGGCGTGTTAGAGGGATTAGATTTTTATTCGTTCCGCCATAACTTTATATCTGAGCTGGTGGCTCGTGGTGTGCCTGTATTAACTATTGCGGGTTTAGTCGGGCATAAAGATGGTTCAATGATTGCAGCTAACTATCTAAGACATGATGAGCATGACATAGCTAAAATACTTAATAACGATTGGTACGACTCTAGTGAAGGAAAACAAAATGCTCAGTCTTGAAGATTTAAAAAAAGTTGAATCACTGGAAAGTGAATTAATTAGACTCAATCAAAGACCCTTTAATCAACTAGGTAAAGTTGAAAAGTACGCGGGCTATTCAGTTCAAACAAACAGTAAAAATTCAGATAATACTGAAGCAGGGTATATAAATAGACGTAGATATAAGCTCAAGCTTGATTGTAGTGGTAAGTTATCAGAGAAGCAGCTATCAGAGCTTTCAAAAGTAATGGATATAGTTAAGTTTAACAGCGATCTAGTGGATAGCTTTTATTTTAATTGGTTGCTGTTAGCTGTCTTATTTGAGTCAACCTTAAAGGCTGAGGCGGTTTATTCCCATATCAGAGTTTGTGACTCACCAATAAGAGTTTCCGATGGAGTTCCTTTTTACGAGTTAAATAAAGATGAGCGAAAAGCCGCATTAGAACAATGTGATTACATCAGTGATTATAAAAAATATTTTGAGCGAAAGTCTTCGCAAAACCCAATAGTTTATACTGCGATTGAAGGGCTAACTGAAATGCTATATGCCTACAAATGGGCGCTAAATGATGGGTTTAGTGGTGCTTCTGTACATTTAATGCGAGCAGCTATTTGTTTAAGGAATCTAGAAACTCAAAAGCTTGAGCGATTACATCACATAGGGAGGGTAAAAACAGAAAAATCGAGTGATAAGAAGCGGAGCAAATACGACGATGACATTCCTCTGATGCAAAAATATATTGATAAATATATTGATGTTCATAAAGGGGCTACAATTTATCAGCGAAGTGTACACACGCATTTAAAAAATAAGGGTTTCAAGTTAAGTTTAGGTACTTTTCAAAAGTTTGTGAGGAATAAGAAAATAAAATTGAAATAAGTGATCAGTCCTGTGAGATTTGATCACCACTTAAAAATATTATTTATCTCGACATAGCAACCATGAGGTAAATAGAAATGTCTTTAAACAACTCAAACCTACGTTTACAACAAGCAGCTGAATACCTTGGAATTAGCAAGGTTTCACTTTATCGCCTAGGGGAAAATGACCCTACCTTCCCACGAAAAATCCATATTACTAGCCGCTGTTGTATTTATCGCCGAGTAGATTTAGACGCATGGCTTGAAAGTAAGGAGGCGTGATCATGTTCGCCATCAATGATTTTGATCAACGTTATATCCCAAAACTAAACAGCCAAGCTTACAAATTGCTTTTATTACTTTTGAGTAATGACGAAGTTTGCGAATGTGATTTAACTCAAATTTTTAGTGGTCGACAACGTAGCCCGCTGCAAAGCTTGGGAGGGGATACGTATTGCTGGAATATCATTAACCATACAAATGATAAAGGCGTTATTTTTGCGCGTAGCTTAGACCCAAGGCATAAATCGGGTTCAAAACTAGATGATGCGAAGGCGAGAGCTGAGAGGAAAAGTGAATACAAACGTGACTCTCATAAACTGGCTAAGCAAGGTCGACTCAGAGAATCAAAAGCCTTTATTGAATCAATTAGTGCAAGGTCAGAATTAGCTAATTTAGTGAGCAATGCTGCAAATGATGATTACTACAATCCAAAAAACCAAAATGAAAAAGCCACTGCAGCGCCAACTGTAACGGCTTCTAGTTCAAATGCTGGTGATAAAAGTTTACAGACTAACCACCAGCCAAAAAAGGAGTCAAAATAATGAGCCTTTTTAGAAGCTGCAAACGAACAAAGTTTGCGATAGACAACTTACTTAAATTAGAAGTGAGTGTAAAGCTTAGTGATTTATTAATGATAATTGTATGTCTGATTCTACAGCTAATAGTATCGACAAATTTATTAATTATCCTACTCAAGTCGGGGGCTTTATGAACACAAATAAAAAAGCCCTCGTTAAAGGGCTGATTAAATCAATAGATTGCATGTTTAATTATACTCGAAATGAACGGCAATTGCTCAGCCATTACATAAATACAAACTCATTAACTAATACTGCTTTTTCAATACGAGGTAATTGCCATGCTTAGCTTTTTGTATGCTAAAAGTCACAATGTAACCGCTGATTTTACCTATATAAATTGGCATGAGCTAACACTCAAAATTGAAAGCCCTCAAAACTTAGGCGCAATAACACCCAAAGAAGCTAAAGCTAAATCGGCAGTTATAGCGGCTACAGATGCGCCCAATAAAACAAAAGAGTCTATTCTCTTACATGATAAGTTTACGCTACTTAGGCTTGATTTAGACGATACTAACCTAGAGTTAACGACTATTGCCGACATGCTAGAAAGTATGTGTATTGAGTCATACATAATCCATACAACAGCAAGCCACCAGCAACAGACCACAACAAATCGGTATAGAGTTTATATAGAACTAGCCGCCTCTATTACTTATGAGGTGTGGGCGGCAATGGAAAGCTATTTAAGCTATGTGTTCATGGCAGATGATTGCGCCAAACGCCCGCAGCAAATAATGTATTTACCTGTCCGCTTAAAAGGTGATAGTTACCAATTTAAAATTGCAGAAGGTAGGGCGCTTGATGTTGAAAGCTCTCAGCTTTACAAAGACGCACAAGCTTTAGAAGCAGAGCAAAACCAGGAATTAGAAAAGGCTACTAGCCTACCTGTTAAGCCAAGTTATCAAACTCAGTTAATAGGTAAGCAGGTATCTATTATCGATGCTGTTAACAGCGCTTACTCATGGCATGAGTTACTTATTCAATACGGTTACAAAGCACAAGGTAAGGCGTATTTACCGCCAGAGTCCACCAGCAAACAGGCAGGTGTTTACATACTAACAAGTAATACAGATGGAAAAGAGCGGTACTATTCGCACCATGAAAATGACCCCTGCGCTAATGGCTTATGTATAGATAAGTTTGATTTTATGGTGATACGTTCCTATCAAGGCGATTATAAACGAGCATTAAAGCTGGTGGCTGAAACTTACTTTTCTGAGTTGCACAAACACAACCTAAAAGAGTACAAAATTCATAAGCAAAACCAACGCACTCATACGTTATTTATGGGGGCTAAATTATGAGTATAGCTATACCAGCCCCGCATAAAAGCTACGAAATAGAGTTACCTCAAAATACTGTATTAGATAAGCCACGTTTTACAGATTTAAAGGAGGACAGTAAAGGCAATGTAAGAGTATTAAACACTAATCAAAACCTTGCTGACTTAGCTAATTTTTGTAGCCTAGATGTTAGGCTTAACATGATGACTTTTAATAACGAGGTGTGCGATATGTTCGGCAATTTAATAGCCGACTCGTACGACAGCATTAACAGTAAACTTATATCAGCTGCAAATATTTATGGTTTACCTGAAAAGGCAATTAACACACATTTAGTTGCATTATGTGAGCAAACTAAATACCACCCAATAAAGCTATATCTTGATGGCGAAAAATGGGATGGCAAAGGGCGCGTTAGTGCCGTTATTAGCTGCTTAAACGCTAAACATGAAGACTTGGCCGACACAATATTAAAACACTGGCTGGTGGGCTGTGTGGCATCTCTTTATGAGAGTAATTTCAATAGTAAGCTTGTGCCCGTATTGCAGGGCAATCAGTCTTTTAGAAAAACGGCGTTTGTCTCTCGCTTTGCTGAGATTATCCCACATGCGTTTTTAGAAGGGGCAGCTTTAAATCCCGATGATAAAGACAGTGTGTTGTCGTGTATTCGCTCATTTATTGTTGAGCTAGGCGAGCTTGAACGTACCAGTAAAAACTCACAAGGAAGTTTGAAAGCGTTTATCACTAATAAGGTTGATAAGGTTCGCCCACCTTATGCAAGGCTCGATATTAAAAAACCAAGGCAAACACATTTTATTGCCACGGTTAACGGTAGCGAGTTTTTAAAGGATGAAACAGGCTCAAGCCGCTTTGCTGTAATTGAAATGGAGCGAGCCGCTAACATGGATAAGCTAAACGAGTTACTGGGCTGGCACTATGACGGTACAGGCTCATTAAAACAGGTTGATGAGTCACAACTTAAACAGTTTTGGCTTGAAGTAAAGCAGCTCTATTTAAGTGGTTATGGCTGGATGCTAAAAGACGAAGATTTGCAGCAAATAGCCAAGTTTAATGACAGCTACCAAGATAAGGGCTTTGCGTATAGTTACATATACGACAATTACATAGCACCAGCCAGCAAGATAGATTTTGCAAACGAAATTGATAGGCCACAGTGTATTAATGGTTGGTTTTCAGCTGGTGAGTTAATTTATGAAGATAAAAAACTTAACTCTTATACAAGCGGTGTTGTCGGTAAAGCGCTAAAGCAATTAAGCCGCGAAGGTTATCTACAAGCCAAAAAAGCAGGGGGGAATCAAACACGCTATAAATTAAGCATTTACTAGCCGCTTCTTTTATATCAACTGTTAGGTTAGTTGAGTAAAGTTAAGCTCTTAAAATTCACCTAACCCAGCTAAAGCCCTTTATTTATAAGGGCTTTACTTGTTTGTGTTAAGTAGTTAAGTAACTTTCTATAAATAAATTAAATAGCTGATTTAAAATAGTGTGGTCTGTAAAGGGAATAAGGACTACCGAGTATAGAAAAGGCTAATATAGTAAAGGTGGCCTTTTTACTTAACACTTAACTTAACAGCTTTTTATGATTTTAGAATCAATATATTAGGAGTAGTTAAGAGTGAATGTATGGCTTAACTAATTAAATAGTTGTAAATATTCACATGCTTGTATATTTTTATGGTTCATTAAATGAAAAGGGAATAACTATGAAATATGGAATTTTAATTTTATGTGCTTTATTACTGACGGCCTGTGCTACTGCAAATTACACAACAGGCAGCGACTTTAAAACAGATAAGGTTGATCAGATTGAAAAGGGAGTTACAACTAAAGAGCAAGTTGCAGATTGGTTTGGTGAACCGTATTCAAAAACTGTTATTAATGGCAACCAAGTAAAGTGGCTTTATTTTTACTCACAGGGCACATCTAAAGCCCAATCTTATGTGTTCACTATGAAAGTTCAAACCGAAGGCACTCAAAAAATGTTAGATATACTTTTTGATGACGGTATTGTTTCAAACTACACATTCACTAATGGCGCAGCGCCCCAGATGAGTATTAACTAATTTTAAAAGCGGCGTTTTTATACTTTATTAACGCCGCTATAAGCTAGCTAAAATAAATAATTAAATTTAATCCTCAACAATTACCGCAGTGCCAGAAGCAACGATAAATAACATACCGAATTTACCACCGCCCGATATTTCACTGTAATCTAGGTCTATGCCTACCACAGCGTTAGCACCTAGAGAAAATGCTTCTTTTTGTAGTTCAGCTAAAACGTTTTTACGAGCGTCTTTCAACGTATTTTGAATACTTTTATTTCTACCGCCAAAAATATCACTTATGCTCGCGAACAAGTCTTTAAATATGTTCATACCATACGCACATTCAGCAGTTATAACGTCCAGCCTTTTCAGCACATTTAAATTTGATGAGGTTTCAGTGGTTAGTATTACTTCATTTGGACTACGGATTATTTTATAATTTTTTGCAGTGAGACTCTCTTTTATTTTTACGATTTCGCTAACTGTTTTTTTGTCTTTCATTTTTTCATGGAAAGTAGACAACTTACGCTTTAAGTATATGTCTTTTGTGCTCTCTAATTTTTGAGCTGTTGCTTCTGACACATCAGTTAAGTGTTTCCCATAAAACAGAACGTCATATGATGAAGTACCTTTAACCGTTCGCAAGCCTGCAATACCATATTCTTTTGAATTAAAGTTGAGTAATGTGCTTGTCAGAGTGATTTCGTTATTGTGTACATCTGTCAGCTTATCCTCAATATTATTGGTTATTATTATACTTTCTTTAATACCGTGCTTTTTATAGATCCCAGATTGACTAAATAAAGTTGATAGATTACAAAGAAATTTATCCTTATAAAAGATTGATGCAACCCCTTTATACCCATCCTTTTTTAGTGAAAAGCTTAGGCTGTCAATATCATAAGTTATTTCTGTAAAATTATTCGTCAGGCCTTTGTCGTTTAATGTCCATTCTGTTTTTGTATTTGAAGAAGATGATTGTTGGTTGTCTGATAGAAACATAACCGTCCTTAGTAGTTGTAATTATTTTAGAATCACAAAAGAACGAGGCAAATTCAAGCTATTTAAATTTAATATTATAAAGCGATATTTAATGTACTTTTTAGTAGGTCATATCCGCATGATACTAAGCTAAGAAAGGGTATAATAAGAACTCATATTGGGGGATATATGAATACATCACATAAAATTAATAACGATAAGCTAATTTTTATAACGCTGGTGGAGTTGATAAACCAATCCAGTCGATACAAAAACCCTAGTTATCGTGTTTTAGTCAATTACCTGAATAATAGAGCCATTAAGACAAGCTGGGGTAATTCTTGGACTAGTAAAAGCTTATTCAGGTATCTACAAAGAAACGGCTTCTCTGGCGTATGGGGGCTAAGAAATAGCTTAGAACAACATAACAAATTAGCTAGATTTCTATAGGGTATTTTCAGACACCGTAAAAGGAAGATTCGCAACCAGTACGCGCGAACGATTAAAGAGATAAATTTTTTAATTCCCGACTATAAAAAAGAAAAGAGTGGCTACAGATTGGCTACACGGAGCAGTTTAGGTTTTAACGAGAGATTTATAAGTTGAGGTAAGATATTGATTTAATTGGTCGGTATGGAGAGATTCGAACTCTCGACCCCTGCCACCCCATGACAGTGCGCTACCAAGCTGCGCTACATACCGACGTTGTTTGCAATAGTACGTGTATTTTTTTAAAAATCAATAAGCGATTGTTTGTTTGGGTGTTTATTACGCAAGAGGCCTAAAAAGGCGCCCTTGCGGTGTATTAATTAGCTAGTCTTTATTTAGCCACTTTTTGATCGAGTCATACATCTCATCTCGTATTAATGGCTGAGCTTTTTTGTTAGGGTGTAAACTATCGTTTTGCATTAGATCAGATTGGCTGGCAATATCTAGCATAAAAAAGTTCATTAAATGCGCATTTGTCTCTTCGCTAACGCGCGAAAAAGTGTCAGTAAACATTTTACTGTAACGCGGGCCGTAATTAGGGGGAATGTAAATCTCCATTAAGGCGGTCATCGCATTAGCTGCTTGGCTTTTTTGAATAAGAGACGTTAAGTTAGTTTGCATTTTTTTAACTGGGAAACCACGTAAACCGTCATTAGCACCTAGCTCAATAAGTACATGAGTGGGTTCGTATTGCTCAAGCAATGCATCTAAACGGCGTAGGGCTCCACCAGATGTTTCGCCACTAATACTGGCGTTGATAAGTTCAATGTCGGCTTGTTCGTCATCGTATTTATCTTGTAACAATTTTACCCAGCCTTCTTCTTGTTGAAGTCCGTAGGCTGCGCTTAAACTGTCACCGAGTATTAAAATCGTGTTTTCGGCTGCTGCGCTCAGCGGTTTGATAACTAAAAATAAAATGAATACTAAACGAAGGATTGAATGAGTCATATGTCAGCGCTTTCTCAATTAAATATAATTCAGGTTAATGGTTTGTCTAAAATAGTTTCTACCTTTGAAGGTGAGCTGCCCATCCTCAGCGACATCAGCTTTAATGTCAAGCATGGCGAGTCTGTTGCTATTGTTGGCACATCGGGCTCAGGTAAATCTACGTTACTCAGTTTATTAGCAGGGCTGGATACCGCCAGCAGCGGTGAAATATTTTTAGATGGTGAACCATTACACAATTTAGATGAAGAAGAGCGTGCTGCACTGCGCGCCGCTAAAATTGGATTTGTGTTTCAATCGTTTATGTTAGTACAAAGCTTAACTGCACTAGAAAACGTTATGCTGCCAGCAGAGCTTGCTGGCGAAAGTGATGCGAAAGAGCAAGCAATTGCTTTGCTTGAAAAAGTAGGCTTGAGCCATCGAATTGATCATTACCCGTCGCAACTCTCTGGCGGTGAACAGCAACGTGTTGCTATTGCGCGAGCATTTATTGGTACACCTAAAATACTATTTGCTGATGAGCCTTCGGCTAATTTAGACAGCAAAAACGGTAAAATGATTGAATCCTTATTATTTGATTTAAATACTCAGCACGGTACTACGCTTATTTTGGTAACTCACGATGAAGGGCTTGCACAAAAATGTGAGCACATTATTCAAATAGAAGCGGGTTTACTGGTAAAAAGCCAAGTAGAGGACGTTGCTAATGTGGGTTAAGTTAGCGCTTAAGTTATTTTCGCGAGAATTTCGCCGTGGTGAGCTCACGGTTATAAGCGCAGCTATCGCTCTTGCTGTGTTAACCGTGCTTACATTGTCTATGGTTACTGAGCGAATAGGGCAAAGTATTGCGCAAAAAAGCAGTGCTTTTATTGCAGCAGACCGTGTACTTGCAAGCGACCATGTTCTGGACACCGCTTTTATTACTCAAGCACAGAGCCAAAATTTAAAAACGGCGCAAATGGTGTACTTCGACACTATGTTGTTTGCCGATGATGAAATGCAGTTTAGCTCAGTAAAAGCGGCATCTAATGCGTACCCGCTAAAAGGGCAGTTAAAAGTTAAAGATACCCTAACCGGTGAAACTAAAGTTGCTAATAGCGGACCAACGCCGGGTAATGTGTGGCTAAGTGAATCGGTATTTTACAGTTTAAATATTGATATAGGCGCACAAGTAGAGCTTGGCGCGGCACTATTTAATGTTTCAAAAGTTATTGTAGAAGAGCCAGACGCGCCATTTAATGTATTTTCGAGTAGCCGCCGTGTGCTTATTAATATTGACGATGTGGCAAAAACTGAAGTTGTGCAGCCGGGTAGTCGTGTTTATTACCGCCAACTTTATGCAGGTAGTGAGGCCGACATAAATAGCTTTTACGAGTGGCTTAAACCACAAATGAAAGAAAACCAACAATGGTATGGCGTTAAAGACCGCCAATCACCCATTTCAAACAGCTTAAACCGCGCAGAGAGCTTTTTATTACTAGCCGGCTTATTAGGTATTATTTTAGCCGCAGTGGCTATAGCTGTTTCAGCAAAACGTTATTGTGAACGCCAATACGACCCAGTAGCGATGATGAAAACGCTAGGCGGTAGCCGTTCAATGATCCGCAAAATATACATGCTCCATTTATTGCTTGTATGTGCAATGGCGGTAAGTATTGGGCTGTTAATTGGTTATGGCTTGCAAGAAATAGCAACAAGTTACTTATCAAAAAGTATGGGCACAGAGCTGCCTTTAGGTGGCTTTAAACCTTGGCTGGTGGCTATAAGCACTGGCGTAATTTGTGCCATTATGTTTTCTATTAAACCATTATTTGATTTATTTGATATTCCACCGCTTAGAGTTCTGCGCCGTAACTTAGGCGACAAGTTGGCAGTAAGTCGTGTGCATTTAGGTATGAGTGCGTTAGCCGTGTTTTTATTAATGTGGTTATTTAGTAACAACATAAAAATAACGCTTATTTTGTTTATATCAACACTTGCGCTAATTGGTGTGCTGTTTTTAGTATCTAAATTAATATTTGGTGGTGGTCGAAAGCTAGGATTAAAGCCAGGTAACAGTTGGTCGCTTGCAATTGCATCTATCCAAAAGCGTGCAAATGTGAACGCGGTACAGTTAATTAGTTTTTCGTTAGCGATTAAATTACTGCTGTTTTTAGTGGTACTTAAAAACGACATGATATCTGATTGGCAGTCGCAACTTCCAAGCGACGCGCCTAATGCGTTTTTAGTTAATATTACGCAAAATGAGCTTGAGCCAATTAATGAATATTTAGCACAAAAAGATATTCAAGTATCAGAGTTTTATCCAACTATTCGTGGGCGCGTAAATGCTGTGAACGGCGAGTTGGTAGCGCGCTCTGTATCGCTGCAAGACAACGAGAAAAAAGACGAAGAAGCACGTGCAGGTATTGGTCGTGAGCTAAATCTTACATGGCTTAAAGATGTGCCTGACCAAAATGAAGTAACACAAGGCACGTGGTTTGGTGAAAATGCGATGGCTGAGGCTTCAGTAGAGGAGTCGATGCTTGAGCGTTTAGATGTTGAGATAGGCGATACGCTTACATTTTTAATTGGTTCGCAGTCGTTCGACGCTAAAATCACCAGTGTGCGCAAAGTAAATTGGGCCACGCTTAAACCTAACTTTTTTATTATTTTAAGCCCTGATGTACTTGCAGATTTTCCCGCAACATATATTTCGTCGTTACGTATAAATCCAGATCAAAAACGTGACTTTAGCCAGTTATTACGTACTTACCCTACTATTACAGCCATTGATATTGATAACTTTGTTAAGCAAATACAAACTACTATTTCGCAAGTATCGCTCGCCATTGGCTTTGTACTTGCAATTGTTGTGCTGTGTGGCGCGCTTGTACTTATATCGCAAGTGCAAGCTAGTTTAGGTGAGCGTATGCAAGAAATTGTAATACTGCGAACGCTTGGCGCTAAAAGCCGATTAATTAAAAACGCGACCCTGTATGAGTTTTTATTACTCGGCGGTTTAGCTGGTTTAGTGGCTGCATTTTTTAGTGATATAGCGCTTTTAATTGTGCAGCAACAAATGTTTGATTTAGCAGGTAAGTTACACCCACATATATGGATTATAGGTCCGGTAGCTGGCGGCGTATTTGTGGCTGGTTTAGGCTATTTAATGATTGCCCGAACACTTAAACAAAATACCCAAGGATTAGTGCGTGCCCTAGGGTAAGCTTAAACTAACATGCTCCTGTAAATGCCCACCTAGTACGTGGGCATTTTTGTTTTTCTTTGTACTGGTAATTTATACAGTGCTCTGGCATTATTAGCGTAATTTAAAAATAATAACAATGGAGCGCTGTTTGGCCATCATTTTAGGGATCGATCCTGGTTCACGTTTGACCGGATATGGTGTTGTTGCCCATCAAGGTTCTAAATTTACATACTTAGGCAGTGGCTGTATTAAGTTAGCCGATCATCCTTTTCCGGTTAGGCTTAAAATGATCTATCAAGGCATTACACAGCTTATTGAGCAGTTTTCGCCAGAAACCTTTGCCATTGAAAAAGTATTTATGGCGCACAACCCCGATTCAGCTTTAAAACTAGGCCAAGCTAGAGGCGCTGCGATTGTTGGCGCTGCAATGGCCGACTTACCCGTATTTGAATACTCAGCTAGGCAAATTAAGCAAGCAGTAGTAGGCAACGGTGGCGCAGATAAAACACAAGTGCAACACATGGTAAAAAATATTTTAAAACTACCCGGTACGCCACAGGCCGATGCAGCTGATGCACTCGCTATTGCGATTTGCCACGCCCACTCAGAACAAAATTTAATTAAACTAGCGGGCAGCGCAAGCAAAACCGTTAGAGGACGTTTAAGGAAATAATTATGATAGGCCGCTTAAATGGTATTTTAGTCGAAAAACAGCCACCAGAAATATTACTCGAAGTAAGTGGTGTAGGTTACGAAGTACAAATGCCGATGACCTGTTTTTACGATTTACCAAAAATTGGTGAAAATGCGATTGTTTACACTCACTTTGTAGTGCGTGAAGATGCTCAACTATTATTTGGTTTTAATAATAAAGTTGAACGTGCCTTGTTTAGAGAGCTATTAAAAGCAAATGGCGTAGGGCCAAAACTTGGCTTAGCTATTTTATCGGGCATGTCGGCAAAACAATTTGTAAGTTGTGTAAATAACGAAGACTCAACATCGCTTGTTAAATTACCCGGTGTAGGTAAAAAAACAGCCGAGCGTTTAGTACTCGAAATGAAAGACAGACTAAAAGATTGGGGCAATGATTTATTTACGCCATTTAGCGACAGCGCAGTAATAGAGCCAATGAGCGATGCGACAATTGCTAATAATGCAGCGGATGATGCCGTATCGGCACTGCTTGCATTAGGTTATAAATTGCCACAAGCTCAAAAAGCAGTAAAATCGATAAGTAAACCCGATATGTCTACTGAGGTTCTTATTAGAGAATCTTTAAAATCTATGTTGTGAGTAACCCATGATTGAAGCGGATCGCTTAATTGATGCGACTGAAAAAACAAATGAAGACTCTATAGATCGTGCAATAAGACCAAAACTTTTAGCCGACTACAGAGGCCAGCCTCATGTTAAGCAGCAAATGGAAATTTTTATTGAAGCTGCGCGAACTCGTGGTGAAGCGCTCGATCATTTATTAATATTTGGCCCACCTGGGCTTGGTAAAACCACGCTTGCAAATATTGTAGCCAATGAATTACACGTAAGTATTAAAACAACATCAGGCCCTGTACTTGAAAAAGCAGGCGATTTAGCTGCTCTACTTACTAATTTAGAAGAGGGCGACGTACTGTTTATCGATGAAATACACAGGCTAAGCCCGCAAGTTGAAGAGATACTGTATCCCGCAATGGAAGACTACCAGCTTGATATAATGATTGGTGAAGGCCCAGCTGCGCGTTCTATTAAATTAGACTTACCTGCATTTACACTCATTGGTGCAACCACACGAGCAGGCTCGCTTACATCGCCACTGCGTGACCGTTTTGGAATTGTGCAGCGATTAGAGTTTTATTCTGTAGAAGATTTGTCGCACATAGTAGGGCGCTCTGCACATTATCTTGGTTTAGAAATGTGTGACGATGGCGCTACCGAAATTGCCCAGCGCTCACGCGGCACACCACGTATTGCAAACCGCTTATTACGCCGTGTACGCGATTACACTCAAGTAAAATCTGACGGTACAGTAAACGCCGATGTAGCTAAGCAAGCCCTTGATATGATTGACGTAGATAAAAGTGGTTTTGATTATATGGATCGCAAATATTTACTCGCCATAATCGAAAAATTTATGGGCGGCCCTGTCGGGCTCGACAATGTAGCGGCTGCTATTGGCGAAGAGCGCGAAACAATAGAAGATGTAATAGAGCCATTTTTAATCCAGCAAGGATTTATTCAACGTACACCACGTGGGCGCATAGTGTCTGACAGTGCATACCATCACTTTGGTTTACTTCCTAAAAAAGACTAGCCTATATACTTTACTTGCTGTGGTTTATTGCGCAGCAGGTAATTGTTTCAGTATCCCTTTGTTTCAAATTATTATCCCCAAAACCTCAACACACTGTTGCAAATGTTATTTCAAAATACAAATACGCTTTATAGTTAACTGTTAATTCACAGGGCGTTAAGACTCGCGAGGCTATCCTGCGTAGCATTCAAACTAGTAAGCGAATTACTTATTGTAAATTAGGTAGGGCAATTATTAGTTTATAAATAAAATATGTAGCGCGCTAAATTGCAGGCAAAAAAAAGCCCGCAAAAAATGCGGGCAAACAACAAGTTGAAGGAAGTAATCCAGGGGAACTACGTTTTACTAAATTTGGTTTTATCCAGAAAGAGTAAAACAATGTAATACGATAAAATATCCTATTACTAAGAACTTGGCTTAATGAAACTATCTCATTCAGTGCGCTAGCTCGGTATGGGAGAATAATACGTAAGTTTACTTTTTTGTTCAAACTAGAAAATTTGTATTTTCAGATTAGAAAAACTAATTTAGTGAATTTTATTGTTGTTTGAATCTTGTGCGTTAATTAATCGTTAAATTTATAAGTTTATGAAATTTATAACTTAAGTAATTTATTTCGTTATATCTCGGTATTAGTTTTACTATTACGTGCAGGTGAGGCTTATAGGTTTTGAGTGTTTATGCTCTTATTTTGAATAAACGGCGCATTTTATGACGTTTCATGTATATATTTACGCATATTTATAGTTAGCGAGTTTGTTTAAAAGTTTAAATAAAATACTGAGGCAAAGGGAAATGCCAACTAAAGCTGTTTTTTAACGTTTTTTGTTGCCTATTCATAGCAATACCGTTGTCAGCTTGAAATGGACTAGATACACTAGATGCAACTTTTGGCCGTGTAAACGGTCATATTTACACAAATTAACCAATTTGCCGTATTTTGAAATTATTTAGGAGTTTAACGTGGGATCAGGGCTTAATTTTTTAGATCTAATTTTAGAAGCAAGTTTGCTTGTTCAATTAGTAATGTTAGGGCTAGTTGCCATGTCTGTAATGTCGTGGACAATTATATTTCAACGTAAAAAAGCAATATCGGATGCGCTAATAAATGCTAAGAAATTTGAGCAAAAGTTTTGGTCTGGTATTGATTTAAGCAAATTATATAACGAGATATCGTCACGCAGCGGTCAGTCTCAAGGCATTGAAGCTTTGTTTACTTCGGGCTTTAAAGAGTTTGCTCGCCATAAAAAGAATACATTTCAAAGTGCGAGTATTGTTATGGAAGGAACGCACCGCTCTATGCGTGTTGCGCTTTCTCGTGAAATTGAAAAAATGGAATCTAGCCTATCGTTTTTAGCAACAGTAGGTTCTATAAGTCCGTACATCGGTTTGTTTGGTACAGTGTGGGGTATAATGAATGCCTTTATTGCACTAGGTGAAGTTAAGCAAGCTACATTACAAATGGTAGCACCAGGTATTGCAGAGGCACTTATTGCGACTGCTATGGGTTTATTTGCGGCGATCCCTGCTGTTATTGCTTATAACCGTTTTTCAAACAGTGTTGAAAAGCTTGAGTCTCACTATATTAACTTTATGGAAGAGTTTGCTAATATTTTACACCGTCAAGCAGCTACACAAATAGAGGCACAAGCGAATGTATCAGCGTAAAAAGCGCCGTCCGGTCGCAGAGATTAATGTAGTACCTTACATTGATGTAATGTTGGTACTACTTATAATATTTATGGCTACAGCACCGCTTATTACGCATGGTGTAAAAGTTGATTTACCTAAAATGGAAGAGTCTGATTTAGTTGATACTAAAGATACTCCGCCTATTATTGCCTCAATAGATGCACAAGGTAAATATTACGTGAGTGTAGGTACTGATCCAGAAGAGCCTATGGAAGCACTTGATGTGGCTGCGGTTATAAAATTACAGCTAATGAAAAACCCTGACGTGCCGGTAATGATTAAAGGCTCGGGTAAGGTGTCGTATCAAGAAGTATTATTACTAATGGATTTTTTGAAAAATGCAGGCGTACCATCAGTAGGATTAATGACTGAATCCTTTGAGGGGAAGTAGCTGTATGAATAGTTCAGTAGTAAAATCAATAGTACTTCATTTAGGGATTGGTGGATTTTTGTATGCTTCTGCAAATATTCATCCGCCAACACCTAAAGTAATGGAAGTAACGCTTAATTCGGCTATACCTACGCCAGATAAAGCGGTATCAGCCGTTACAGTTGATCAAAAACAAGTTGAGCAAAAAATTGCTGAACTTCAAAAGAAAGAAAAAGATAAAAAAAGTGCTGAAGATAAACGTATCCGTGATTTAGAACGCAGAGCGGCCAATGCACGCAAGCAACGTGAATCAGAAGCACGTAATATTAAAAAGCTAGAGCAAGAGCGTAAAGCTAAAGAGAAAGAAAAAGCGCAAGCCGAGGCAGAAGCTAAAAAAGCACGTGCCATTGAGCAAAAAGAGCGTGCTAAAGCTAAGCAAGCCGAAAAGCAAAAGCAAGAAGCTGAAAACGCAGCAAGAGCAGCAGCTGACA
>NZ_JACJEA010000030.1:0-55248 GCF_014163835.1 Pseudoalteromonas sp. SR43-5 | reverse complement strand
TGTCAACACTTAAATTTAAACTTTCTAAAAAGATTCAATCTAAGTTTTACTTAACACCCTGAGTTGTTCGTGCCTCGCTATGCGTTGCTGTTTCCCGTCTCAGTGGGGTCGCATTATAGGGAGATTCGAGCGGGGGTCAATGTTTTATTTCAGCTTTTTGACAATTAAATGAATTTAGTATGAAAGCTATACAAATAAAGGGCTACAGGATACTTTTAGTTTAAAAAACACGCACAATATAAGTATCTATTGATGAGGTATTAGTAAGGTTTAAACTAAGCTGTATGTTAAACAAACAACACACAGCTTTATTTTAAATTAAAGGTTTATTTAGATGCTATTTCCCATACGGCAATGGAGCCTGATATTTCATTTCCAACGATTAATAGTGGGTTTCCTGTAGCACTTTGCTCAGCTGGAACGAATTCCATTCCTTCAGGCGCTAAATCGCCTGTAATATTAGCGTCTTTAATTAAGCCTCTATTATAGAAGTAGTCTTCAAACTGCACATTATATGGATTGGTAATATCATAAACCATAATCCCACCCATACGCTCAAGCCCTATAAAAGCAAATGTACGATCGTCAATTTTACCAATAGTCAGCGCTTCTGGCTCTGCGCCTTTATCATCTGAGCGTGAGTCACCTTTGTTTTCATCTTCATTGTTGTTAAATGCTTCACCATGAACCGATGCAGTAATTCGACCTATATCATCGCCTGAATCAAACACCACCAGCCCATTGCTGTCCAAAATGGTAAACGAACGTGCACCATAAGCATAAAGCGATTCGTATTGACCATCATTATTAGTATCGCCTTTTATTGTTGTTACTTTTAAGCGACCAATATCGTTATCGTCGTTATTTAAGTAATCAAAATTAGCTGCAAGCGTTAAGTCTTCAACGCGGCTCTCATCTATATAAGCTAAGCAGCCGTCGTCTTTATCGTAATCAAGTCCGCCCTTTGCTATACAGTCTGCTTCATCCGTTGTATCAAAAAAGTATTCTCTTGCGTCACCTTCGTTGGCAGTGACTATAAAGTTAGCGCCTTTCCAACTAAAGCTTGAGATAGTATCGGGCTGGTACATACCATAGAGCCCTGGGTATGATTTAAAATTAACGCCGCCATCTTTATCTGAGGCATCAAGTTGTAAGCTTGACCAATCTTTAAAGCCTAAGCCCTTTAGCTCAAGGCTGTTGTCTTGTAGGTTAACTATTGCAAGTGCATTGTTTTCTTGAATAGATACATAAGCGTATTTGTTATCTTTAGAAATGCTAACGTACTCGGGCTCTAAATCCATAGCTACTGTGGTATTTATCAGATTACCGTTAATAGTACGACCATTGGGGTTTGCAAAAACGACCCCTTGCGCTTCTAGTTCGGTTTGTTTGTTGTTATAGGCTTTAAAATCAATATTTATTGCCGTATCGGCTATTACATTATTTGTTATATCGATAATACTAATAGAACCTTCAGGATCTACGCTGTAGTCGCCACTTGGTTCACCTTCGTTAGCAACCACTGCCTTTGCGCCATCATGGGTGAACGTCACCATGTCTGGTAAAAATCCGACTGTAACATTTTTAATAAATACAGGTGAGTCGCCGCTTATATCGTAAAAAGCAATTTGACCTGCATCACCCGTGCTTTTAGCAGCCATTGCGAGCGCTAGTAAATTATTATTTTCATCAATAGCAATGCTGTTTGCATCGCCTTGGGTATGCTCGTTTAAAGACAACGTAATAACGGACGTTAAATTTGTGGCGCTGATAACCCCTTCGTTATCTTTAACGAGTGCGGCAGTATCAAAGGTATCGGCGGGTAAAATATTAATAACAGCGTCATCGCCTGAACTGTTAATAGCGTAAATCCATTTTTTAGATGCTTGGTAAGCAACTATTTCAGCGGCACCTTCTGGACTTTGTGCATTTAATACTCCTCTTCCTACGAGGCTAATATTTAATACTGAATTAGCATTTACACCATTTATCCCATTTGCGCCTTGTTCTCCCTGTAATCCTTGAGAGCCGTTTTGGCCATCGTCACCATCAAGTGAGCAACCAGTAAGAACAGATATAAGTGACAGCGCAATAATTGATTTTTTAAACATGTGATTTTCCTTAGTATTGTATTTGCTAAATATCAACACACAGGCATGACAAGATTATGGCAATTTTAATACAGCCCCTTAGCCTAAGTAATTAGCTTATACGCTAGCGGAGTTATTAAAATTAAAGCAGCCGTATAGCCAAGTATTTTTACAGTCGGGGAATAATCTCGTTTAATTGCAACCCCTAGCAAAGGTCTAAGTACATCAATACGTGTAATACCCCATGTAATAACACCGCAAAAAGACCAAGTCCCTGTAATAATGATGAATGGTTCAGCACCAGGCCCTAAACCTAAAGGCTGTAGTAAAAAACACAAAATAATCAAAATGCTTTGATGCAATAAATAAAAGGGAAACACCCATACATTGAGCTGTTTTAAATAGTAAGTATTAAAATTTAAGAATCGGTGAGCGAGCGCAAGTACAAAAAATACACCTACAACACGTTGAATATTGTAGCTAGCGCTTAAAATAAAATGAGGAAGAGTAAACACCTTCTGATAACTTAATATTATAAGTACAAACAAAACCGCAAAACTCAAAGCTAGTAATACTAATTTTTTATTTAAGCAGTTCCAAAAGTAAGTGTTTTTGGCAAGTATGTATCCTGTGAGTAGCAGTATTAAGCCGTTAGTCTCTCTAATTGAATCGCCAGTTAAGTAATGGCTTGTAAATAGTACGGCAATAGTGAGCAAGGTAATTAAAAGCCCAAATGACATATCCCCTTTAACAAAGGTTTTTAAAGGCGTAATAAAAGGCAAGCGTGCAAAAAGAGTTAAAACAATAATGATCAGCATAAATTGCCACAACGAGCGCAAATACCATAAGTGATTTACATCCACATTCGGCCACACTCCAGACTGATAATTAATAAAAAGCGTATTGTTAGTCTCTATAAAAGCTAAATAAAATTGCCAATAGCTAATATCAATAACACCTTGCTGTGACATTTCTGCAAACAGCTGTAAAGGCACTATTAACCATAACCCCACCAGCAAGGGTAACAGTAAAAAAATAGAGCGGTATAAGGTGAAATGTAACCAAGACTTAAAGCTGCGTACTTTATCAATCATAAAACGCAGTGCTACGCCCGATATAAACCAAATGAGCAACATGCGCCAAGGTGAAAACACCAACATTAAATATTCAACATACTGTGATGTATAATTACTTTTAAAATGAAATCCCCAGTTTTCACTATACAACATGCCAATGTGATAAAAAATTAGCGACGCAAATGCGATTATCCTAAGCCAATCAAGATAATATTTACGCGAATTAACTAATGAAGGTTGTTGTACTTGAGTGCTCATGCTTTTACTACTTTATGTATGTTATGCGTTATTCATACCTAAAGCTCTCGCTAAAACTATCTATAAGTGCTTATATTACAAGCAATAGTGATAAAAGGTGGTATACAGGGATAAGCGTGCCACGTCAGCAATAAGCATATATTTATGAACCTACAGCACTTTCAACGTTTTCAAAGCATTTACGCATCAGTATTACTGTGTGCTTACGTATTAATTAATAATACAGTAAACGCTACAACCCAAATAATGGAAGCCCAAAGAGAAGGAGCTTTAACTTTTTTAATGTGGGAGCCATTTATTTGGGAGTATTCAAGTGCCTTGAGTACTTTGCTTATATTCCCTATTTTAATTTGGTTTTTAAGACACTTATCTTTTAATTGGCAAAATATTACGGCCTCATTAGGTATGTACTTTGCTGCCTCTATTATATTTAGCGTGTTACACGTTGGTATTATGGTAGGGGTTCGTAAATTCATATATTTGTTGAATGATGGGTCTTACAACTTTGGACTTAGCTGGTTTGAGCTTATTTATGAATACCAGAAAGACGCTATAAGCTTTGTGTTTTTCATCGTACTTATCAAAGTATATCAATATGTGGTGCAGCAGTTACTAGGTGAAGCCTCTTCAATTGAAGAAAGTGAGCAGCAAACAACATCGACCATAAACCGCCTATTAGTTAAAAAGCTCGGAAAAGAATTCATTATAAAAATAGAGGATGTTGATTGGCTTGAATCGTCGGGTAATTATGTAAACCTACATATAGGCTCACGTATATATCCGTTAAGGGCAACGCTTACAGCATTAAGTAAACAACTTGAAGTGCAGGGGTTTTGTAGAATTCACCGCAGCCATGGCGTAAAACTCGATAAAGTGGAGTCTATTACACCACTATCCAGTGGCGACAGTGAAATAAAATTAACTACAGGTAAAGTACTAAACCTATCTAGACGCTATAAAGAGCAATTTAAACTTCAACTAAAATAAAAAAGGCTACCTAAGTAGCCTCTAATTGTTATTTTTTAACTGGGCGTTTCCAACCCGTTAAATTACGCTGTTTAGAGCGTGCAATTGCTAATTGGTCATCTTCAACGGTACTGGTGATCACAGAGCCTGCACCAATTGTTGCAGTTGCACCTATATTTACTGGGGCAACAAGTGATGAATTAGAACCAATAAAGGCGTTATTCCCAATAATAGTTTTTGCTTTATTAACACCATCGTAGTTACAGGTAATAGTGCCAGCGCCAATATTCACTTTTTCACCAATTTCAGCATCACCTAAATAACTTAAGTGGTTGGCTTTAGAGCCTTTACCTAATCTGGTTTTTTTCATCTCTACAAAGTTACCAATGTGCGAGTCTTCTTCCATTACAGCGCCAGGGCGAAGGCGAGCATAAGGACCAAGCGTACATTTATCAGCAACTGTAGCATCTTCAATCAGAGTATTAGCTTTAATGACAACGTTATCGCCAATACTACAATTTTTAAGTACGCAGTTAGGGCCAATTTGTACATTGTTACCAAGCGTGACTGTGCCTTCAAAAATAACGTTTACGTCGATAAGTACATCTTCACCGGTAGTAACTGTTCCACGCACATCTATACGGGCAGGGTCGGCAAGTGTTGCGCCATTTAACATTAACTCTTCTGCTTGCCATGCTTGGTAAGCGCGCTCTAAGCCTGCAAGTTGTACGCGGTTATTTGCGCCTTCAACTTCCATTGCATGATCTGGTTGCGCTGAAGTGATCTCTACGCCTTCACTGTGAGCCATTGCAACGATATCTGTTAAGTAGTACTCGCCTTGTGCATTATTGTTAGATAAGTTACCTAACCATGTTTTTAATAGCTTACCGTTAACAGCCATAATGCCTGTATTTACTTCGTTAATAAGTAACTGCTCTGAGCTTGCATCTTTTTGCTCAACAATACCGACTAACTTACCACCAACACGAAGCATGCGACCATAGCCATTTGGGTTTACCAAATTTACCGTTAATACCGCTAAACCATTTTTAGGTGTTGCAGCTAATAAACGCTCTAGAGTTGATTGTTTTGTTAGCGGTACATCGCCGTATAAAATCAATACTGTGTCTTCATCGTTAATATGAGAGTTGGCTTGCGCTACTGCGTGGCCAGTACCGAGTTGTTCTGCTTGAAGTACCCAATTTACATCGTTATCGGCAAGTTGTTGTTGTAATAGATCGCCGCCGTGTCCGTAAACTAAGTTTGTAGTCGTTGCACCTAATGCCATCGCATTATCAATAACGTGCTGTACCATTGGTTTACCTGCAACATTGTGCAAAACTTTAGGTAGAGCAGAGCGCATACGAGTACCTTTACCCGCAGCAAGAATAACAGTTGTTAGAGCCATTAAAACAATTTCCTTTTTCCGTTGTTTTAGCTAAATAAGTATTATGTTTGTGCAGAAGATTACGTAAATCACTTCTTGTGCAGATACTCAGTAGGTTAGTTTATTCGTACTGAATCTTGACTGAAAAACACACTTAATTGGATGACGTTATTGTAGCGAGGATTGGTGAAGGATATAAGTGATAAAGCACAGATAATAGTCTGATAGACCTGTTATTTAACAATTATAAATAAGCGATACACCATGTTTAAATTACAGACACAAAAAAGCCCACATAAAGTGGGCTTTTCAAAACCGGATAGGCTTACTTGTGACGTAATTGCTGAATTACGCGTAACTGAGCAACTGCTTCTGCCAGTCGCGTAGCCGCTTGTTGATAATCAAACTCAACAGCTGACGAATTCGCCATATGTTCTTCAGCTTCACGTTTAGCTTTTTGTACAGAATCTTCATCTAAATCTTCACCACGAACCGCAGTATCTGCAAGAATCGTGATGTGATTTGGTTGAACTTCTAATGTACCGCCAGCAACATATAACACATCTTCGTGACCATATTGCTTAACTAAACGTACCATACCAGGTTTAAGGGCAGTTAGTAGTGGAGCATGACCTAGGTTTACACCCAGCTCGCCTTCACTACCAGATACTTGAATCGATTCAACAAGACCAGAGAACAAGCTCTGCTCTGCGCTTACTACGTCAAGATGTACAGTCATAGCTGTCATACTACCCTCCTAGTTACATGCCTTTGGCTTTTTCTTGAGCTTCTTCGATAGAGCCAACCATGTAAAACGCTTGCTCTGGAAGCTCATCAAACTCGCCGTTTAAAATGCCTTTGAAGCCAGCAATTGTATCTTTCAGTGATACGTATTTACCTGACGCGCCTGTAAACACCTCTGCCACGAAGAATGGCTGAGATAGGAAACGTTGGATTTTACGTGCACGAGATACAAGTTGCTTATCTTCGTCAGAAAGCTCGTCCATACCTAGGATTGCAATGATGTCTTTAAGTTCTTTGTAACGCTGAAGAACTGTTTGAACGCCACGTGCTGTATCGTAGTGCTCTTGACCAATTACTTGTGGGTCAAGTTGACGCGAAGATGAATCAAGTGGATCTACCGCTGGGTAGATACCAAGTGATGCGATATCACGTGAAAGTACTACTGTTGCGTCTAAGTGAGCAAAGGTAGTTGCTGGAGATGGATCCGTTAAATCATCCGCTGGTACGTATACCGCTTGGATTGATGTAATTGAACCCGTCTTAGTTGAAGCGATACGCTCTTGAAGCACACCCATTTCTTCAGCAAGTGTAGGCTGGTAACCTACCGCTGACGGCATACGACCAAGAAGTGCAGATACTTCAGTACCAGCAAGTGTATAACGGTAGATATTATCTACGAAGAAAAGTACATCGCGACCTTCATCACGGAACTTTTCAGCCATAGTAAGGCCTGTTAACGCTACGCGTAAACGGTTACCTGGAGGCTCGTTCATCTGACCGTATACAAGCGATACTTTATCAAGTACGTTTGAATCGTTCATCTCATGGTAGAAATCGTTACCCTCACGTGTACGCTCACCAACACCTGCGAATACTGAGTAGCCGCTGTGCTCGATTGCGATGTTACGGATAAGTTCCATCATGTTTACAGTTTTACCAACACCGGCACCACCGAATAAACCAACTTTACCACCTTTAGCAAACGGACATACAAGGTCGATAACCTTGATACCAGTTTCTAAAAGCTCAACTGAACTTGATTGCTCTTCGTATGAAGGCGCTGCACGGTGAATAGACATACGGTCTTCTTCGCCGATTGGACCCGCTTCATCGATTGGCTCACCAAGTACGTTCATGATACGACCAAGTGTTGCTTTACCAACTGGAACTTGAATCGATTCACCTGTATTCATAACTAAAGCACTACGACGTAAACCATCAGTAGTACCCATAGCGATAGTACGCACTACACCGCCACCTAGCTGTTGTTGAACTTCTAAAGTCAAACCAGCTAAATCGCCATCTGTTACTCTTAGTGCGTGGTATACCGCTGGCACGCTATCTTGTGGAAATTCAATATCCACAACGGCGCCGATAATTTGGACGACCTTACCTAAACTCATGTCTATTCCTCTCGTTAATCTTTACCCGAAGCATTAAACTGCTGCTGAGCCAGAACAAATCTCACTAATTTCTTGTGTGATTGCTGCTTGGCGAGCCTTGTTATAAACAAGCTGTAGCTCGTCCATAAGGTCACCTGCGTTATCAGTTGCAGCTTTCATTGCAACCATACGAGCAGCCTGTTCTGAGGCAGCATTTTCTACCACACCTTGGTATGCTTGAGACTCAATAAAGCGTACTAACAAAGACTCTAAAATAGCCTCTGGGTTTGGCTCGTATAAGTAATCCCATGTGTGAGCAGATACTTCTTCTTCAGCTTTTGGCAAAGGGAGTAACTGATCTATAATTGGCTCTTGCTTCATGGTGTTAACGAATTTGTTATATACCAAGAATAAACGGTCTATTTTGCCTTCAGAAAATGCATCAAGCATAATTTTTACAGGACCAATAACGTCTTGTACTGAAGGTTTATCTCCTAGGCCCGCTTTTTTAGCGAGTAGTTGACCACCAAAACGTTGAAAGAAGCCTGCTGCCTTACTACCTAAAGTAGCAAATTCAGCATCAACACCTTTCTCTTTCCACGCTTTAACATCAAGTGCAACTTTCTTAAACTCGTTTGAGTTTAGACCGCCACACAGACCACGGTCTGTAGAGATAACAATATAACCAACTCGTTTCACTTCACGTTCTTTTAAGAACGGGTGAGTAAAATCAAGATTTGCTTGAGCAACACGACCAATTACTTCACGTAATTTATTAGCGTATGGACGGCTTGAAGCAACGCGTTCTTGCGCCCTTTTCATTTTAGACGCAGCAACCATTTCCATTGCGCTAGTGATCTTTTGAGTATTTTTAATACTCCCGATCTTGCTTTTAATCTCTTTTCCGCTGGCCATGACTCTCTCTCCGAATCAAGGTGTGCTTTAGTTTCCTAAAGCGCACCATTAATAACTAAATTACCAAGTTTGCGTAGACTTGAACTTCGTAAGAAGTTCTTTAAGCTGCGCTTCGATCTCGGCATTCAAGTTACCAGTTTCATTGATTTGAGCCACAAGCTCTGCGTATGTGCTAGTTGCATAAGAAAGTAAAGCTGCTTCAAAGTCACCGATTTTCGCGATTTCGATGTCTTGAAGGAAGCCTTTTTCAGCAGCAAATAACGATAAAGACATTTCAGCAACAGACATTGGCGCGTACTGTTTCTGCTTCATTAGCTCTGTTACACGCTCACCATGCTCAAGTTGAGCACGAGTTGCATCATCAAGGTCAGACGCGAACTGCGAGAACGCAGCTAATTCACGGTACTGAGCTAGGGCTAGACGAATACCGCCACCTAGTTTCTTAACGATTTTAGTTTGTGCAGCACCACCAACACGCGATACCGAGATACCAGCATTTACTGCCGGACGGATACCTGAGTTGAATAAGTCAGTTTCTAAGAAGATCTGACCATCGGTGATAGAGATAACGTTAGTCGGTACGAACGCAGAAACGTCGCCGCCTTGAGTTTCAATGATTGGCAATGCCGTCAATGAACCAGTTTTACCTTTCACTTCACCATTAGTGAACTTTTCAACGTAATCTGCGTTTACACGCGATGCACGCTCTAAAAGACGAGAGTGAAGGTAGAATACGTCACCTGGGTATGCTTCACGGCCTGGTGGACGCTTAAGTAGTAATGAAATTTGACGGTAAGCAACTGCTTGCTTAGACAAATCATCATATACGATTAATGCGTTTTCACCACGGTCACGGAAGTATTCACCCATAGTACAGCCCGCGAACGGTGCTAAGTACTGAAGTGCCGCAGATTCAGAAGCAGATGCAACAACTACGATAGTATTTGCTAGTGCACCATGCTCTTCTAATTTACGAACTACGTTTGCAATAGTAGATGCTTTTTGACCAATCGCAACGTACACACACTTAACGCCTGTGTCTTTTTGATTGATGATTGCATCGATTGCTAGTGCAGTTTTACCTGTTTGACGGTCACCGATGATAAGTTCACGTTGACCACGACCAACTGGAATCATCGCATCGATAGATTTATAACCAGTTTGAACTGGCTCATCTACTGATTTACGCTCGATTACACCAGGTGCAATTTTTTCTACAGGTTCAAACCCGTCGTTATCTAAAGCGCCTTTACCATCGATTGGAGCACCTAGTGTGTTTACAACACGACCAAGTAGACCAGGACCAACAGGAACTTCTAAAATACGACCAGTTGTATATACTTTTACGCCTTCAGTAAGGTCAGCGTACGGACCCATTACTACTGCACCAATTGAGTCGCGCTCAAGGTTTAGTGCGATAGCATAACGGCTGCCAGGAAGCTCAATCATTTCACCTTGCATACAGTCAGCAAGACCGTGGATGCGGATGATACCGTCAGTAACAGATACAATAGTACCTTCGTTACGAGCTTCACTTACAACTTCGAACTTCTCAATACGTTGTTTGATCAGATCTGAAATTTCAGTGGAATTAAGTTGCATGCTCTTTTTCCCAATTACGATTGTAGTGTTGTAGCTAAGCGGCTTAATTTACCGCGAATAGTACCGTCGATTACAGTGTCGCCAGACCTAATAATAAGTCCACCAACCACTGACGCGTCTTCACTACAATTCAGCTTAACTTTGCGTGCGAAACGTTTTTCAAGTGCCGCTACCAATGACTCTTGTTGCGCAGCAACAAGAGGAGTTGCAGAAATCACATCTACTTCGATTTCTTTATCGTATTCTGCTTTAAATTCAGCAAATAACTCAGCAACGTCAGGTAGAGCTGTCAAACGTCCATTTTCAGCCATCACCTTAACTAGGTTCTGACCTTGTTCGTTGAGCTGCTCAGCACAAAGTTGAATAAATAATTCAGCTTGTGCAGTAGCTGTAGGCATACCTGCTAAAGCAGATGATGCTTGTTCATTGCTGGCTACGTGGCCTGCAAAGAACAACATATCATTCCAGCTTTCTAGAGTGCCTTTCTCAACGGCAAGTTCAAAAGCCGCTTTAGCGTATGGGCGAGCGATAGTAGTCAAATTAGACATGCTCATACCCTCCTAATTACAGCTCAGCGACAAGTTTTTCAACGATGTCACTATGTGCGGCTTGATTAATTTCACGCTCTAAAATACGTTCTGCACCAATCACTGCCAGAGTTGCTACTTGCTTACGTAGCTCTTCTGTTATGCGATTACGTTCAGACTCAACTTCAGAGTGCCCTTGAGCAATGATACTTTCACGCTCTTGCTGACCACGAAGTGTTTCTTCGTCAACAATTAGCACTGCACGCTTTTTAGCTTGATCAATGATATCAGCCGCTTGAGCTTTTGCATCTTTAAGCTGTTCAGCAGCTTTCTTTTGCGCAAGTTCTAAGTCTTTTTCGGCTCTATCAGAGGCAGCTAAACCATCTTCGATTTTTTTCTGGCGAGCTTCAATTGCACCGTTCAATGGTGGCCATACGTATTTCATACAAAATAATACGAACACCGTAAACGCAATCAATTCACCGATAAGAGTGGCGTTTAAATTCACAACCGCTCCTCCTTAAATAGTAAGCTGTTCAAAAAATAAAATTAAAGTACGAACAACAATACCATAGCGATACCAACACCAATCATTGCTACAGCATCGATTAGACCAGCAAGAATAAACATCTTAACTTGTAGCGAAGGTGCAAGCTCAGGTTGACGCGCACATGCTTCAAGGAATTTACCGCCCATGTTACCAAAACCGATTGCTGTGCCGATTGCACCAAAACCGATTAGTAAAGCTACTGCGATGTATTTTAAGCCTGTTAATAATTCTAAAGCTTCCATTTATTTCTCCAAAGTTTCAATTGTAAAGTTAAAAGTAAAAGTAAAATTGTAAATCTAAAAATTAGTGATTATCTGAACTTGCCATGCTTAGGTATACAATCGTAAGCATCATAAATACGAATGCTTGCAATACAATTACTAAGATGTGGAATACAGCCCAAACAAAATGCAATGGTAATTGCATAAATCCGATAGCGCCGATCAAGATGAAAATCAATTCACCTGCATATAAGTTACCAAACAGACGTAGCGCTAATGAAAACGGTTTAGAAACCAGCGCAATCAGTTCAAGTAATAAGTTAAACGGGATTAAAAGGATTTGTAGTGCAGTATTATTTGAACTAAACGGGTGAAGTGTTAGTTCTTTAATAAAACCACCGATTCCTTTTATTTTAATTGAGTAGCCTATCATTAAAATAAATACACCCAGCGCTAGCGCTGCAGTCATATTAATGTCAGTCGTTGGTACAATTTTCATGTACACATCGTGTGAATCCATACCAAACGCAGTTTCACCAACAAAACCAGCTAATGCAGGTAAAAAGTCAACCGGTATTAAATCCATTAAGTTCATTAAAAATATCCAAACGAATATTGTTAATGCTAATGGTGCAATAAGCTTGCTTTTACCATGGAAAGTATCACGTACGTTGTCACCAACAAACTCTACTACCATTTCAATGAAACATTGAAATTTTCCAGGTACACCTAGTGTTGATTTTTTAGCGGCACTACGAAAGATCCATAAAAATATAAGACCTAAACCGATAGACCATGCGAGGGTATCTATATGCCATGTCCAGAAACCACTATCCGTACATGCTTTATTGAAGGCGAGACCTGTATCGGTCGAACACATCTTAGCATTGGTCAAATGGTGCTGGATATGGCCAGATAGAGTAACTTCTTCTGCTGCCATGTTATATCCCAAAGTTAATGTTTAAAAAAAACGGGTGCGAACAATCCAGTAAAGAGCGCCAGTATATAAGTACTAAAAAAGGGTAATAAAATTACCGGAAAATGCTTCAGTACTAGCGCAAACAATACAATTGTTAGCATAAATTTTAATCCGTTGCCGCGTTTCAACGAGGCATACGCTTGATTTGCTCGACTTGCACCCATATGTCTGAATGCATAAAGACCAAATACAAAGTGCGGAAGTACTGCGACAACTCCACCAGCGAGTGATGAAAGCGCTGCATTGACTCCCGAACTAAAACAAATAATTACAGCAGCAACTAATGCTACAACACCCTGAAGGCAAATTAACTTTAATACGGCAAGTCGATATGGACTCGCTAACTTATCAGTCACGTTTAGTTAACCTTTATTGCGTTCTAATTGTTAGGGTGTGAAAACTGGCGAAATTATACTTAATCCTGCCAGATTTGCAACTTGAGTAGACGCTTTGTAACACGAAATAGCTACAAATGTCCCTTTTTAGACATGTAGAAAACTAATGGTGGGTATTGTCTTGATTAATGCGATTTAAAATGCCGTCAAGTTCGTCCAAATTAGTATAAGAAATAACAAGCTTACCTTTGCCTTTTTTGTTGTAATTTATTTCTACTTTGGCACCTAGGTTTTCAGCGAGTTGTTGCTCTAACTGTTTAACATCTGGATCTTTTTCAGCTATTTCTTTAGCTGGCACGGGTTCTAAAATTGAACGAACTAACTTCTCGGTTTCACGAACGGTTAGTGCTTTAGCAACAGCTAAACGAGCAGCATCTGATTGTGCTTCTCCCTCAAGGGCTAATAAACAACGAGCGTGCCCCATTTCAATGTCGCCATGTTCTAACAGAATTTTTACATCACTGTTTAAATTATTTAAACGAAGTAAGTTAGTCACTGTAGTGCGTGATTTGCCAACCGCATCTGCTACTTGTTGATGTGTTAGTTCAAACTCATTGAGTAAGCGATTTAACGCAACCGCTTCTTCCATGGCATTTAAGTCTTCACGTTGAATATTTTCTATTAGCGCAATAGCTACAGCAGCTTCATCTGGTACGTCTTTAATAATACAAGGTACTGTTTCAAGCTTAGCTATTTGCGCTGCACGCCAACGACGCTCACCGGCGATAATTTCAAAACTATTATGTGCAATAGGGCGCACGACTATAGGTTGAATAATACCTTGTGAGCGAATAGAACTAGCAAGCTCTTCTAGTGCCTCTTCGGACATGTCTTTACGAGGTTGATATTTACCAGAGTGTAAAAACTCGATTGGGAGTTTTTGTAATTCACTGTTATTTGGCCCAGCCGCATTTTTTACAGCTTCAGTCACGTTTGATGTGTCTTGTTCCTTGCTTGCGCTCGGTGTAGGCTTTGACGAACTTAAAAGTGCATCGAGTCCTCGGCCTAAACCTCGTTTTTTAGCAGACATGTTATTTTTTTACCTCAAAGTTAGGCGACAACGGACGCTGTTTTTTCTTTTCTACGTAACATTTCACCAGCGAGTGCTAAATATGCTTTAGCGCCACTTGATGCCCGGTCATAATACATAGCAGGTGTACCAAAACTAGGTGCCTCTGCTAAACGAACATTACGCGGGATCACCGTACGGTATACTTTGTCGCCAAAATGTTGTTTTAATTGTTCTGATACGTCATTCGCTAAACGGTTACGCGGATCGTACATAGTACGAAGTATGCCTTCAATTTGTAAGCTAGGGTTTACTAACTTAGCAAGCTGCGTAATCGTATCCATTAATGCGGTTAACCCTTCAAGTGCATAATACTCACACTGCATTGGCACTAAAATAGAATCAGCTGCGGCCATTGCGTTAACAGTTAACATATTTAAAGAGGGTGGACAGTCGATAAAAATAAATTCGTACTGATCCTGAATTTTTTCAAGTGCGTTACGTAAACGCACTTCACGGGCAAATAATTCCATAAGTTTAACTTCTGCAGCGGTTACATCACCGTTTGCAGCAATCATATGGTATTCGCCAGACGTTTCTTTGATAATAACGTCTTCTATAGGTTTATCTTCAATGAGTAAGTCGTAAATAGTTGGTACGTCGCCGTACTTATCTACGCCACTTCCCATAGTCGCATTGCCTTGCGGATCGAGATCAATTAACAGCACTTTACGTTTCGTTGCAGCCATAGACGCAGCGAGGTTAACAGCGGTTGTAGTTTTACCCACTCCACCTTTTTGATTTGCTAATGCGATGACTTTTGCCACAGTGTCTCTGATCCCTAGTCTTTAGAAAGAATAATTAAATGTCGTTGTGCATCTAACTTAGGTACTTCTAATGCAATTTTTTGCTCAAACTTAACGCCAGTAGGTAATGACTCTAGCTCTTCACTAGGGAACACACCTTTAAGCGCTATAAATTTACCCGAATGATCAATTAAGTGCGAACACCAGTCAACCATATCTTGTAATGAAGCAAATGCACGACTGAGTACGCCATCTAATTTAACACTTGGCTGATATTCTTCAACTCTTGACTGAACAGGTGTTACGTTATCAAGGCCAAGCTCATGTTTAACATGCATTAAAAAGCGAACGCGTTTACCTAGACTATCTAGTAACACAAATTGTGTGTTAGGTAATGCAATCGCTAATACAATGCCTGGAAGGCCAGGCCCTGTGCCAACATCAATATAATGATGACCGGGTAAGTGAGGTGCAACAACTAAACTATCCATAATATGCTTAATCATCATTTCTTCAGGTAAGCGTACCGAAGTTAAATTATAAGCTTTATTCCACTTATCTAATAACTCGACGTAACGAACTAGCTGTTGCTGTTGTTTTTCCGTTAGCGCAATATCAGTTTGCGCTAACAATGTAGTTAATTGTTGCTGTAACACTATGTACCCTTATCGTTACGCAGATTTGCGTAATAAGCCTTGCTTCTTCAGATACACTAATAATAGCGAAATCGCCGCTGGGGTGATACCAGAAATACGCGATGCTTGGCCAATAGTGTCTGGACGTGACTCAATAAGCTTAGCAACAACCTCATTTGATAAACCTGATACAGTTTTGTAATCAAACTCTTTTGGTAAAATTGTTTGCTCATGACGAAGCTGCTTATTGATCTCATCTTGTTGACGCGCAATATAGCCTGCGTATTTAGTATGGATCTCAACTTGTTCAAGTGCTGCTACGTTTGTAAATTCAGATCCTAAACCGTCAATAGCCATAAGATCGTTATAACGAATCTCTGGACGACGAAGTAATTCTTCTAAACTTGCTTCACGAGTTAATGGTGTTTTTAGTAATGCATTTACTTGATCAACAACGACGTGATCTTTATGAATCCACGTATCTTTAATGCGTTGCTTCTCTTTTTCGATTACTTCCATTTTTTCGTTAAATGCCTGCCAACGTTCGTCATTAACTAAACCCAGCTCACGGCCTTTTTCAGTTAAGCGAATATCTGCATTATCTTCACGAAGTAGTAAACGGTATTCGGCACGGCTAGTAAACATGCGGTACGGTTCTTTCGTACCTAGTGTTGCTAAGTCGTCAATTAATACACCCACGTAAGCTTCATCGCGACGTGGTGTCCAAGAATCTTTACCTTGCACTTTTAACGCAGCATTCATACCTGCAATTAAGCCTTGTGCACCCGCTTCTTCATAACCGGTAGTGCCGTTAATTTGACCCGCGAAAAATAAGCCTTCGATAAATTTTGTTTCTAAAGACTGTTTTAAGTCGCGTGGATCAAAGTAGTCATATTCTATTGCATAGCCTGGTCGACAAATATGTGCATTTTCAAAACCAGAAATAGATTGCACAATCTCAAGTTGTACATCAAACGGTAAACTAGTAGAAATACCATTTGGATATAATTCGTATGATGTTAAGCCTTCAGGTTCAACAAATATTTGGTGCTTATCTTTATCCGCAAAACGTACAATTTTATCTTCAATTGATGGGCAGTAGCGTGGACCAATACCTTCAATTACACCTGAGTACATAGGTGAGCGATGTAGGTTTTTACGAATAACATCATGTGTTTTTTCGTTGGTGTAAGTGATGTAACACGGTATTTGTTGTGGGTGATCTGATTGTTTACCCATAAATGAAAATACAGGTGTTGGCATATCACCAGGCTGTGCTTCCATTTTTGTAAAATCAACAGTACGTGCATCAATACGTGGCGGAGTACCTGTTTTTAAGCGATCCACTCTAAAAGGGTGTTCGCGTAAACGTTCAGCCAATGCAATTGATGGTGGATCACCAGCACGACCGCCTTTGTAATTTTCTAAACCAATGTGTATTTGGCCACCTAAAAAAGTACCCACGGTTAAAACAACACTTGGAGCACTAAAACGTAAACCCATTTGAGTTACTACGCCAGTAACACGATCGTTTTCAACAATAAGATCATCACATGATTGTTGAAAAATCTTAAGGTTATCTTGATTTTGTAATGTTGTTTGAATAGCTGCTTTGTACAAAGCGCGATCTGCTTGTGCTCGAGTTGCACGAACAGCAGGTCCTTTTGAAGAGTTTAGTGTGCGAAATTGGATCCCGCCTTTGTCAATGGCCTGTGCCATTGCACCGCCAAGCGCATCAATTTCTTTTACCAAATGACCTTTGCCAATCCCACCAATCGCTGGGTTACAAGACATTTGACCAAGGGTATCCATATTGTGAGTCAGTAGCAGGGTATTCATCCCCATACGGGCAGCTGCTAATGCGGCTTCAGTGCCAGCATGTCCACCACCTACTACGATAACGTCAAAATTTTCGTGAAAAATCATTAATGGGATCCTACTTAAATCAAACCGGTAAACTTCAAAAGGGAGCGTATTCTACCTAGAAATTGGCAGAAGATAAATGATTAAACAAAGAGCAAGATCTAAGTATGTGATCTCTAATAATATAAAGGATCTTTTAAAGAGATCTTTTATTACTATTACTACTACTGATCAGCTTTTCTGTTGATAAGGTTTAGATCTTCATTTAAAACATGAAATTAGATCAGATCTAAAGGTGTTAATATGATCGGATCATCCAGCAAATAAGCTCTGATCAAAAAGGCACCTTATGCACAGGGCTGAATCAGTTGGATCTTATCCCATGGATAAGCATGCTTTAAAAAGCAGTTTATTCAATCTTTATCCACAAAATCTATTAAATTATTAGTAAATTGTGGGTAACTTTATATATAACTTTTTACTTGATCTATCTATTTTAAGCCTGTTTTGGTTATCCAAGAGTCTAACCATGCTAATGCCGTGTCTTCTGGTAGTGCTTCATCGAGAATATTAAGCTCTAAGCGTTCTGCTACTTTTATAGCGCCTTTTTGAGATAATAAGGCATCTATATTACGTCCAGCTTGGTTGTAAGTGTCATAACTGGTATCACCTAAAGCGATTACTGAGTATTTTAATTCCGATAAATCATTAGCTTGAGTCACATCTTCAACAAAGCTAATAAAGTTTTCAGGATAATCACCTGCACCATAAGTAGATGTGCAAATTAACCAAATAGTATTTTGCTGATCAATATCGCTAAATTCAGGTTGATCATGTAGTTGTGTAGTAATACCAAGGCTATTAAGCGCGTAGCTTAGTTGCTCTGCAACATACTCGGCTGATCCCATTTGGCTGCCAACAATAAGATTTACTGAACTCATGAATATTAGTGATCACATTGGTTTTAATTGCTGCCTATGATAACTGAGTGTGAGTAACAGTAAAGTTAAGAGTGCTTTTTTGTATAACTATTTTTGTGCTAATTTTACTCTTATTTGAAAGCGCCTCCTTAAGTTGTTGATATTATAAGGCTTAACAAAATATCTTTAAATGTAATCTTCTGATCAAGTTGTTGATAACAGTGGGGAAAGCTCTGTTTAAACACACCTTTTAGGTTGTTTAATAATCGCTAAGTTATTGATATTACTATTTAGTGAAAGACTTAATTGTAAATCTAGGCATAAAAAGCACAAGGTGATCATAATGTGGATATAAAGGTTGTTGATAACCTTAAATTTAGATCGAAAATAATTTTATTAAATGATCTAATTGGGCTGATCTAACGAAATTAATTAAAAATAAGCTTATAAACAGATAATATTTAATAGATCATTAGATTTTTTCGAGTGTGGTAGCTCAATTTACTATTTATTAGAGCTAAAAATTAGGTTTTGTGGATAAGTGATCTCAATATATTTAATTTAATGCGTATTTATAGCTGCTTTTTTTATGTATTTTGCTGGTGGATTAGTAGATCAAAAGTTTGATGCACTCAAATCTCGAGTCATTTTTATTAAAAAGCCGCAGTGATCGTCTGTCCATATGTTGTATAAAGTTGGTTTTTTAGAGTACTGAACGTCACGTTTTAGCTCTTAAATTGAGCAAATAACATCAGTTTTTATGAGCTAGGTAATTATAAAAAAGCTATTTATAACTAACTTTTGTGTGGAGGATAATTATTTTAAAACGTATTTTTGTTTGAAATATGTATCAGTTTTGACCTTAAAATGGGTGTTACGTGAGCTATTAATACCTTACTTAAAGGCTCTTTTCACTGTCTAATCTACATGATCTGGCTGGTAATAATTATCGCTTTGGGTATGATTTTATTGGCAGAACTGGCTGGGATTGACGGTACAAATACATATTTTATAGTGAATATTTTACATAAAAAAAGAGCACCTAAGTGCTCTTATAATAAACATATATCTGTAATAAGGTGCTTATTTACCAATACAAAATGAGCTAAATATCTTGCTAAGTAAGTCGTCTGAGGTAAATTCACCGGTTATTTCGTTTAAATACTGCTGTGTTAAACGCAGTTCTTCAGCTAATATTTCACCAGCAATGTGCATTTCTAATTGTGTTTTACCTGTTTCTAAATGATACGCAGCACTCTCTAGCGCATCCAAATGACGACGGCGCGCCATAAAGCCACCCTCTGTTGCGCCTTGAAAGCCTATACAGGCTTTTAAATGCTCGCGAACAAGTTCAATACCGTCAGCATTTTTAGCACTTAAGCTGATGACCGGGTATTGTTGCTCTTGCTCCATTCCTACTATATCACCCGATAAATCAGCTTTATTTCTGATGACCGTAACCCCCATACCTTCTGGTAATTTGGCCATAAATTCAGGCCAAATTTTATGCGGGTCAGTATCTATAGTGTCAGTGCCATCAAGCATAAATAAAACGCGATCGGCTTGGTTTATTTCATCCCACGCCCGCTCAATACCTATTTGCTCTACGCGGTCAGGGCTCTCTCGTAGGCCTGCGGTATCTATAATATGCAGTGGCATACCATCTATATGTATATGCTCTCGTAGTACGTCGCGAGTGGTACCGGCTATTTCTGTTACGATTGCAGCTTCACGACCGGCTAGGGCGTTTAGTAGGCTTGATTTACCGGCATTTGGGCGACCAGCAATAACAACACGCATACCTTCGCGCATGATGCTGCCTTGCTTGGCTTGGTTGGTTACAGTGTTAAGCTGAGTAATAATAGCGTCTAAGTCGCCTGACACTTTACCGTCTGATAAAAAATCAATTTCTTCATCTGGAAAATCTATTGCCGCTTCTACATACATACGTAAGTGAATTACTTTTTCTACAAGCGTTTCTATGTGTTTAGAAAATTCACCTTGGAGAGACTGTAGGGCGCTTTTGGCAGCTTGTTCGCTCGTAGCATTAATTAAGTCGGCGATGGCCTCTGCTTGTGTTAAATCAAGCTTGTCATTCATAAATGCGCGCTCAGAAAACTCACCAGGCTTTGCTAAACGAACGCCCTCTATTTTACTAATTTCTTTAAGTAGCATATCAAGTACTACAGGACCGCCGTGGCCTTGTAATTCAAGTACGTCTTCACCAGTAAATGAGTTAGGACCTGCAAAGTAAATGGCAATACCTTGGTCAAGTTGCTCGCCAGCTAGGCTTTTAAATGGCACGTAATCGGCGTAGCGAACTTTAGGAATTTTACCTACTACTTTTTCGGCGACACTTTTAGCAAGGCTGCCTGAAACGCGAATAATACCAACACCACCACGTCCGGGGGCAGTTGCTTGTGCTGCAATTGTATCTTGATTGATCATGCTATTAATTTGCCAACGATAAGTAACTTTATGGCGGTATTGTAACCTATGAAATAAACACTCGCGAATACTCTGGTGAAAAACAGGCAATAAAAAAGGCGACCGAAGTCGCCTTTATATAAGTAGGAGCTTAGTTAGCCTCTTACTTTAATTCCTTTCTTTTCCATGCCACGGTAGATGATTAACATCTGGACAATAGAAATAAGGTTAGACACTAACCAGTAAAGAACTAAACCCGATGGGAACCATAAGAAGAATACAGAGAAGATAACCGGCATAAAGGTCATCATTTTTTGCTGCATTGGATCAGTTACCGTCATAGGCTGAAGTTTTTGCGTCACAAACATACTCGCACCAAATAAGATTGGTAATACGTAGTACGGGTCTTGTGCAGAAAGGTCTGTTAACCAAAAAATAAATTCAGCATGGCGAAGTTCAGTTGACTCTAAGAATACGTAGAACAAGGCTAAGAAAATTGGCATTTGTAGCAAAATAGGGAAACAGCCACCCATTGGGTTAACTTTTTCTTTTTTGTACATTTCCATAGTTGCTTGGCCGAACTTTTGACGGTCGTCACCAAACTTTTCTTTAAGAGCTGCCATTTTAGGCTGTAGCGCACGCATTTTTGCCATTGAAGTGTATTGCGCTTTAGTAAGTGGGTACATTAACGATTTAACGATAATAGTGATGGCAATAATTGCTACACCCCAGTTACCTAAAATGCTATGTAGCCATTTTAGCAATACAAATAAAGGTTGCGAAATAAACCATAACCAACCGTAATCTACAGTTAAGTCTAAGTCTGGGTGAATCGCTTCAAGAATATCTGACTCTTTCGGACCCATATAATAAGTAGCAGTTAGTGTTTGCTCACTACCAGCTTGAATATTTACAGCGGGATCTTTAGCACCAATAATAGCGGCATTACTTTTTGTAATTAAGCTATAAATTGTATTTGTTTGATCCTGCATTGGAACCCAAGCACTTACAAAGTAATGTTGTATAAATGCAACATAACCACCTTGCGTGTTTTTGTTTAGGTTTTTATCAGCCATATCTGAAAAACTATACTTTTCGTATGGTTCTTCGTCAGTACCGTATGCAGCACCTAAATAGTTTTGATCAACCATGCTACCTTTTTCTTGTACGGTACGCTTAATTTGCGTGTATAGCTGTACTTGAAGAGGTGCGCTGGTAGTGTTGTTGATCTTGTATTCTAAGCCTACGTCATACTGACCTTTTTTGAATACGTATGTTTTAGTAAAACTAACATCATTACTATCAGTAAACTGAAGTGGAACGCGAAGCTCATCACCCGTTAAGGTATATGATTTTTGTTCGGTACTATAAGTAGGGCGACCGTTAGCTGATGCGTCAGGGCCATTTAAGCCAATTAAGCCACTTTGTGAAAAGTATTGTTTGCCACTATCAAGCTGACCAAGAAGCATATAAGGTGTTTCACTTCCTTTAGTTTCTTCGTATTGAAGAAGGTCTGTTTCAACAATGTCACCGCCTTTGGTGTCAATTTTAACTTTAAAAACGTCAGTTGTGATTTCAATAACTGAACGTTTAGCTAAAGTTGCTGAAGCGGGTAAACCTGAATCTGACGATGAAGGAATATAATCATCCGACTCTGGTGAATTTGCTTGTAGTGTTTGTGTTGTGGCACTTGGATCGGCTTTAGGCTTGTTGTAATCATTATCCCATTCTTGGAACAATAAAAACGACACTAGCATTAGGCCAATTAATAAAAACGTGCGTTGCGATTCCATAACAGCTCTTATTTCTCGTGTTGGTGGTTAATATGGGTTAATTTTTCAGGTACGGGATCGTTTCCACCTGAATGTAAAGGATGACATTTTAATATGCGTTTTAAAGCTAACCAACTACCTTTTATAAATCCATGCAAATTAATTGCTTGAATTGCATAATGTGAGCAGCTTGGATTAAAACGACAATGCGGACCTAACAGCGGGCTAATCCACTTTTGATAACCGCGGATAAATAACACTAAACAAATCTTAGGAAAAGCAACAAGTGGTTTAATTAACCTCATGATGTTTATGCCCCTACTTAAGTTTAGTGAGATAGATATCATGTATTTAAAGACTCAATTAGAAATTTTAAATGCATGATTAAAAGGTGAGCTAAAGATACATTAATTAACCCTGCAATTCTATTGCAATTAGGTTTGTTTATTAGATTTAGCTGATTTGTTTGGGCGTTTCTTAAAAGGTGGCGGTTTAGGTGCACCTGGTTTACAGCGTTCGTTAATTTTTCGCCATAATTTAGTAAGTTGTTTGGTTAATTCTTCATTAGACTGTTCATCAATACCACTTTTCACCATAAGCACAATATCAATATTATCGATGCTGTGTTGATTTAAACGAAAACTTTCGCGAGCGAGACGTTTAATACGGTTTCGTTGGCATGCCTTTTTTACGCGTTTTTTAGCAACAGTAAGACCTAACCGAGGTTTTTCTTGGTCATTTGGTTTAGCTAATAGAGTAAAGAAAGGAGTTGCAGCCCGAGCGGGTTCATTAAATATGCGAGAGTAATGCGAGGGAGTTAACAGACGTAACTCCCTGCCAAAGCTAAAGTCTTCCACTTATAAATTAAGCAGAAAGAACTTTGCGGCCTTTAGCGCGGCGACGTGCTAATACTTTACGGCCATTTACAGTTGCCATGCGAGCACGGAAGCCGTGTGCACGTTTGCGTTTTAAAACGCTAGGTTGAAAAGTTCTTTTCATAACAATCTCATCCGATCGGTTAAAGTTAAAACATCCTATACAGGTCGCGATCCTGGCATAGGTGCCATTGCGAGCGCGAGATATTATAGAGTAAGTAACGTAAAGTCAATCATAATTACGTTCGCAGTATAGAGCCCACTTATGGTTCATAAAGAGATCATGTAGAGCGATCTGATAGGATCATCATAAATAAGAAGTTTTCCACAGCCCCTGTATAAAAAGTGAATAAAAGCGGGGGAAAAGAAAATTGGATCGTAAATTTGGTTCGCGATCTTGGTGTTATTTTGTTATGATCTCCTCTTCGGATCTAAAATAAAAACTGTTTTAAATCAGGTTGTTAATGATTTTATACATCGATATCAACAATTTTATAAAAATCAATCTTTTACTTGTGGATAAAGTGCCTTCATAATACGCGGTCTTGGGTCGCTTATTGGACCATTTGAACGCAATAAATGTATGATTTATAATCATTAATGATGTGCGGGAATAACAATTATATCTCTGGGAGTTTAACTGTGTATCTGTCGGTTTGGCAAAGTTGTTTATATGTATTGCAAGATGAGCTGCCTTCGCAGCAATTCAGTATGTGGGTAAGACCACTACAAGCAGAAAGTACCGAAGATACCTTGACGATTTATGCACCTAATCGCTTTGTGCTTGATTGGGTAAGAGAAAAGTACCTAAATAGAATTAACGAATTATTAGTAGAAATTTGTGGTGTTGAAGCACCAAAGCTACGTTTTGATGTAGGTAGTAAGCCTTTATTAAATGCACAAGCTGCACCGGTTATAGAAACGCAATCAGCACCACAAGCTTCTACAAAACAACAGCCTCGTGAGCAAAAGCCTGTTGTTGAACCTGCACCTAAGTCAGGTTACAAATCTAACATTAAAGAAAATTATACCTTTGACAGCTTTGTTGAGGGTAAATCAAATCAATTAGCAAAAGCAGCGGCTACTCAAGTTGCCGATAATCCTGGCTCTGCTTTTAACCCTGTATTTATTTACGGTGGTACTGGTTTAGGTAAAACTCACTTATTACATGCTGTAGGTAACGGCATTATGGCAAACAAGCCAGATGCTAAAATTGTTTACATGCATTCAGAACGCTTTGTTCAAGACATGGTAAAGGCACTACAAAATAATGCGATAGAAGAATTTAAGCGTTATTACCGCAGTGTTGACGCATTAATGATTGATGATATTCAATTTTTTGCTAATAAAGAGCGTTCACAAGAAGAGTTTTTTCATACCTTTAATGCATTGCTTGAAGGCAACCAACAAATTATTTTAACCTCTGACCGTTATCCAAAAGAGATTGAAGGGGTCGAAGACCGTCTTAAATCACGTTTTGGTTGGGGATTAACAATCGCGATTGAGCCACCAGAGCTTGAAACTCGCGTTGCTATTTTGATGAAGAAAGCACAGCAAAGTAAGATTAACTTACCACATGAAGTTGCCTTTTTTATCGCCAAAAAATTACGTTCAAATGTACGTGAACTAGAAGGCGCACTTAACCGTGTAATTGCTAATGCTAATTTTACAGGTCGTCCAATTTCAATTGATTTTGTAAAAGAAGCACTACGCGATTTACTTGCCTTGCAAGATAAGCTGGTTACGATAGATAATATTCAGCGCACCGTTGCTGAGTACTACCGAATTCGAGTGTCAGATCTATTGTCTAAGCGCCGCAGCCGCTCTATAGCAAGGCCACGCCAAGTTGCCATGGCATTATCTAAAGAATTAACTAATCACAGCTTACCTGAGATTGGTGACGCATTTGGTGGACGCGATCATACGACCGTATTACACGCATGTCGTAAGATAAAATCACTACGTGACGAAAGCCACGAAATTAAAGAAGATTACCAAAACTTAATAAGAACATTGTCATCTTAGGGCTGACTTTATTATGCAAATAACAATATCAAGACAACAATTTTTAAAGCCATTGGTGCAAGTGTCGGGTGCAATAGAGCGCAAACACACGCTACCAATCTTATCTAACGTTTTGTTAGTGGTAGAAAACGGACAACTTTCAATGACGGGTACTGACCTTGAAATTGAATTAGTTTCTGGCGTATTTGTAGGTGATGATATTGCCGATACAAAACTAACGTTACCCGCTAAAAAGTTACTCGATATTTGTAAAAGTCTACCTGATGGTTCAGACATTACTTTAAGCTTGCAAGAGCACCAATTACTTTTAACCAGTGGTAAAAGCCGTTTTTCATTAACGACTTTATCTGCTGATGATTTTCCTAATTTAGAGCAGTGGGATGGTGAGGTTGAATTTCAACTAACTCGTTTAGAGCTTCGTAAATTACTCGAAAGCACACATTTTTCGATGGCAAATCAAGACGTACGTTATTACTTAAACGGTATGTCGTTTGAAGTAGATAATACAGACATAAAAACAGTAGCAACAGATGGTCACCGTTTAGCTATTGCACAAAAGCAATTAACGCAATCGCTTAATACTCAACGTCAATTAATTATACCTCGCAAAGGTGTGCAAGAAATTATGCGCCTTATGGTAGCTGACGACGAATTGGTTACAATTCAGTTTGGTGCTAACCATATACGTATTATTGATATTGAGTTTACATTTACAAGTAAGCTAGTTGATGGACGCTTTCCTGATTACCGTCGTGTATTACCACGTGGTGGTGACAAAGTAATTACAGCTAACCGAGAATGGTTACGAAATGCGTTTCAACGAGTGTCTATTTTATCGAATGAAAAATTTCGTGGTGTACGCTTGAACCTATCAAACGGTTTATTAAAAATTACTGCCAATAACCCAGAGCAAGAACAAGCTGAAGAAGTTGTTGAAGTAAGTTACGAAGGCGCGGACCTAGAAATAGGATTCAACGTGTCTTACGTATTAGATGTACTAAACACATTAAAAACAGAAGACGTACTATTTACATTAGCCGACTCAAACAGCAGTGCATTAATTGAAGGTGCAGGCGATGAAGAAGCAATGTACGTTGTTATGCCTATGCGTTTATAAGACTATAAATACATAATGAGCTTAAGTCATTTGAGCCTCAAATATTTTCGTAATATTGAGGCGCTGACGCTAGAACCAGTCAACGGCGTTAATATAATTTATGGTGAAAATGGCAGCGGAAAAACCAGCCTTTTAGAGGCTATATATTACCTTTCTCATGGCAAATCTTTTCGTACTCCAAAACACAAAAGTATTATTGCGCACCAGCAAGAGCAATTTGTAATTCACGGGCGTAAAACAATACACGATTTATCAATTCCAATTGGTATTAGTAAAACGCAAACGGGTGAGACCAATTTAAAAATTCAAGGTAAGGCGAGCCGTAAGATATCAGAACTCGCTCAACTTATGCCTGTACAAATTATTACACCAGAGAGTTATTCTTTGTTTTTTGGTGGACCTAAAGAGCGCAGAAAGTTTTTAGATTTAGGTTTGTTCCACGTGGAACATGAGTTCTTTTTTTTGTGGCAATCATTTAATAAAGTACTTAAACAACGTAATGCATTATTAAAAACTAAGCCCAAGAATTATTTTGACCAAATTAAGTTTTGGGACAAAGAATTTGTTAGACTGGCTGAAGAAATAAATAAATTAAGATTGGCGTATATAAGTAGGTTTAAGCAGCAATTTTTTGATAAAATGTGTGCAGAATTGACGCTTGTACGTGATTTAGAAATGACCTTTAGCGCAGGCTGGAAAGAGACTGAATCTCTTGCAGATGCGTTAGAGCAAAACTTTGAGCGAGATGCTCGCCAAGGGTTTACAAGTAAAGGCCCTCATAAGGCCGATTTTAGTTTTAGTGTCGCTGGCAACAGTGTGGAGAATACATTCTCACGCGGTCAATTGAAGCTATTATTGTATGCGTTGAAAGTTACGCAAAATAGCTTAATTGAGTCAGAGACAGATAAGCAATCTATATTGCTAATAGATGATCTACCTTCAGAATTAGGCGAAGATACAAAAGAGAAAGTGGGACAATTACTTGCTCACTGCAGTTCTCAAATTTTTATCTCTTCAATTTTATCTGAAAGTATTTCTGCTGTGGTGGAACCCATGCAACGAGAACTACAAATGTTCCACGTGAAACATGGCAACCTAATAACAAGATAAGTGGGATTAACCATGTCTGAGAATTATGACTCGTCGAGTATTAAAGTACTTAAAGGATTAGACGCAGTAAGAAAGCGTCCTGGAATGTATATTGGGGACACCGATGATGGCACAGGCTTACACCACATGGTGTTTGAGGTCGTTGATAACTCGATCGATGAAGCCTTAGCAGGTCATTGTGATGATATTTATGTAACGATTCACTTAGACGGTTCTGTCTCAGTTCGAGATAACGGTCGTGGTATCCCAACTTCTATCCATGAAGAAGAAGGCGTATCTGCAGCCGAAGTTATTATGACGGTACTTCATGCCGGTGGTAAGTTTGATGATAACTCTTATAAAGTATCAGGTGGCTTACACGGTGTTGGTGTTTCTGTTGTAAATGCACTTTCAGAAAAACTAAAACTGACTGTTCGTCGTGAAGGAAAGCTTCATGAGCAGTTTTATACTATGGGTGTTCCAGATGCACCTTTAGCTGTAATTGGTGACTCAGAAACAACTGGTACAGAATTACGTTTTTGGCCAAGCGCTGAAACATTCACAAATTTAGATTTTCATTACGACATTTTAGCTAAGCGTTTACGCGAGCTTTCATTCCTAAACTCAGGTGTGAGCATCATCTTAAATGATGAGCGTGAAGAAAATAAATCTGACCACTTTAAATATGAAGGTGGTATTCAAGCTTTCGTAGAATACTTAAACCGTAATAAAACACCTATACATAAAGGTGTGTTCCATTTTACTCACGAACGTGAAGAAGATGGTATTAGTGTTGAAGTATCAATGCAGTGGAATGATGCATACCAAGAAAACATTTACTGTTTCACAAATAATATTCCACAACGTGATGGTGGTACTCACTTAGCCGGTTTTAGATCAGCGCTAACACGTACACTTAATAACTACATGGAAAAAGAAGGCTTTAACAAAAAAGCTAAAACAACCAGCAATGCTACCGGTGATGATGCCCGTGAAGGCTTAACGGCTGTTGTTAGTGTTAAAGTTCCTGATCCTAAGTTCTCATCACAAACTAAAGACAAGCTAGTATCAAGTGAAGTTAAATCTGCGGTTGAACAAGCAATGGCTGAAAAATTCACTGAGTTTTTACTAGAAAACCCAACTGATGCCAAAATTGTTGTAGGTAAGATTATTGATGCCTCACGCGCACGTGAAGCGGCGCGTAAAGCCCGTGAAATGACACGACGTAAAGGTGCAATGGACTTAGCAGGCTTACCAGGTAAGCTAGCTGATTGCCAAGAAAAAGACCCAGCCCAATCTGAACTATATATAGTGGAAGGGGACTCTGCTGGCGGATCAGCCAAGCAGGGACGTAACCGTAAAAACCAAGCTATTCTTCCGCTTAAAGGTAAAATATTAAACGTAGAAAAAGCACGTTTTGATAAAATGCTATCTTCGCAAGAAGTAGCAACACTAATTACTGCATTAGGGTGTGGTATTGGTCGTGACGAATATAACCCTGAGAAATTACGTTATCACCGTATCATCATCATGACCGATGCGGACGTGGATGGTTCTCACATTCGTACGTTACTACTAACATTCTTCTATCGTCAAATGCCTGAAATTGTAGAACGCGGTTATATTTATATTGCTCAACCACCACTTTATAAAGTGAAAAAAGGTAAGCAAGAGCGTTATATTAAAGATGATCCTGCATTAGTAGAATACTTAACGTCGCTTGCGCTTAATAATGCTGCGTTATATCCAAGTGCAGATGCTTCTGCGCTAGAAGGTGAAGCGCTAGAGAAAGTCGTTCACGATTACCAAAATACAGTTAAAGTTATTGATCGTTTAAAGCGTAAATATCCTAACACGGTAATGGAACGCTTAATCTACCAAACAGAGTTGAAAACTGATGACCTTTCTGACGAAGCTAAAGTAATTGCTTGGACAAAAGAGTTAGTTGATGACTTGATTGCACGTGATGAAGATGCAACTATTTTCCATGCAGGCACAGAGTTTGACGCTGAGCGTAATATGTATTACCCGGTTGTGAATATTCGTCAGCACGGTGTTGATAAAGCACATGTACTTCATTATGACTTTATTGCATCACGTGACTACCAACGCATTGCTGTGACTGGTACTAACATTGCAAACATCCTAAAAGAAGGTGCTTATATTCAACGTGGTGAGAAAACAAAACCTGTTGATAACTTTGTGGATGCTTTGGAATGGTTGATCACAGAATCTAAGCGCGGGATCTACATTCAACGCTATAAAGGACTGGGTGAAATGAACCCAAGCCAGCTTTGGGAAACGACAATGGATCCTAGTGCTCGTCGTATGTTACAAGTAACGATTGAAGATGCTGTTGGCGCGGATCAATTATTTGCCACCTTAATGGGTGATCAAGTAGAGCCTCGTAGAGAGTTTATCGAAACTAACGCTCTACGCGTAGTTAATCTAGACGTGTAAAAATATCACTTGCACCGAAAAAGGAGCCTAATGGCTCCTTTTTTATTTTTTCAATTACACAAACTGCTTAAAACCTGAGTGTACACACGGTATACTAAGGGTAATTTTCACGCTACTTCTTAGATAGTAAAAAGCCAAATATGCAAAAATATGACGTAAAAACCTTTCAAGGTTTGATCCTGGCTTTACAGGATTATTGGGCGCAGCAAGGCTGTGTCATTATTCAACCACTTGATATGGAAGTGGGCGCCGGGACATTTCACCCGCAAACATTTTTAAAGTCTATTGGCCCAGAGCCAATGTCGAGCGCGTACGTTCAGCCTTGTCGTCGTCCTACGGATGGCCGCTATGGTGAAAACCCAAATCGCTTACAACATTACTACCAATTCCAAGTAGTTTTAAAGCCATCACCAGATAACATCCAAGAGCTTTACTTAGGCTCATTAGCGGCAATGGGTATCGATACCCTTACTCACGAAGTTCGCTTTGTAGAAGATAACTGGGAATCACCTACGCTAGGCGCATGGGGCTTGGGATGGGAAATTTGGTTAAACGGCATGGAAGTAACGCAGTTTACCTACTTTCAACAAGTGGGTGGCTTAGAGTGCTCACCAGTAACAGGCGAAATTACTTACGGCCTAGAGCGTTTAGCAATGTACATTCAAGGCGTAGATAGCATTTACGACCTAGTATGGGCAGACGGTCCACTAGGGCGCGTAACATACGGCGACGTGTTCCATCAAAATGAAGTAGAGCAATCTACTTATAATTTTGAACATGCAAACGTAGAAGACTTATTTGCACAGTTTGATAAGTGTGAAGCAGAAAGCCAAAAGTTAATTGAAGCTAACTTACCACTACCTGCATACGAGCAAGTAATGAAAGCATCGCACGCATTTAACTTACTAGACGCACGCCACGCAATTTCGGTAACCGAACGTCAGCGTTATATTTTACGCGTTCGTGCGTTATCAAAAGCGTGTGCACAAAGTTACTATGACAAACGTGAAGCGCTTGGTTTCCCGCTGTGTAAGGATAAGTAAAATGTCAGCACAAAATTTATTAGTAGAAATTGGCACTGAAGAGTTACCACCAAAAGCACTGCGTAAATTAGCAGAAGCCTTTGCTGCAAACTTAACTCAAGAGCTAGAAACATTAGAATTAGCACACCAAGGCGTAAGCTGGTATGCATCGCCTCGTCGTTTAGGTTTACAAGTAAAAGCGCTTGAAGCTAAACAACAAGACAAAGAAGTTGAAAAGCGTGGCCCAGCAACAAAGGCAGCGTTTGACAGCGAAGGTAACCCAACAAAAGCAGCAATGGGTTGGGCACGTGGTTGTGGTATTGAAGTAAAAGACGCACAAACACTTGAAACTGATAAAGGCGCTTGGTTATTGCACATTGCTAAAGTAGCAGGGCAAGAAACTAAAACCCTAATGACAGATGCAATCACAAAAGCATTAAGTAAATTACCAATCCCTAAACCAATGCGTTGGGGCGCGAATAAAACACAATTTATTCGCCCTGTGCATACAGTAACTATTTTATTTGGTGATGAGCTACTTGAAGGCGAAATTCTTGGTAAGCAAATAACTAACCAGCTTCAGGGTCATCGTTTTCATCACCCAGAAAAAATTAGCCTTAACCATGCAGATGACATTTTTGACGTACTTAAATCTGCTTACGTTATTGCTGATTACGAGCAACGTAAAGCGCAAATTCGAGCACAAATAGAAGAGGCTGCAAGCGCAGTTAACGCTGTTGTTGCAATGGATGAAGATTTACTAGAAGAAGTAACATCACTTGTAGAGTGGCCAGTTACTTTAACGGCAACATTTGAAGAAGCATTTTTAGATGTACCAGCCGAAGCGTTAATTTACACCATGAAAGACGATCAAAAATATTTCCCGTTATTAGATCAAAACGGCAAACTTTTAAATAAGTTTTTGTTTGTATCTAACATCGAAAGTAAAGATCCAAGTGTGGTTATTTCTGGTAACGAAAAAGTAGTGCGCCCGCGTTTAGCCGATGCACAGTTCTTCTTTGAAACAGATAAAAAGAAAACCCTAGAAAGCCGATTAGAGTCGCTTGATAGCGTATTGTTCCAAAAGCAACTTGGTACGCTTAAAGATAAGTCTCAGCGCATTAGTGAACTTGCAGGTTATATTGCTGAGCAATTAGGTGCTGATAAAGACCTAGCACAGCGTGCAGGCTTATTAAGTAAAACTGACCTAATGACTGAAATGGTTATGGAATTTACCGACGTGCAAGGTGTAATGGGAATGCATTACGCTCGCCACGATGGTGAAGCCGAAGATGTAGCCGTAGCGCAAAACGAGCAGTACATGCCACGCTTTGCAGGGGATAACTTACCAACAAACTTAATTAGCTGCGCAGTAGCGATTGCTGATAAGTTTGACACGCTGGTGGGTATTTTTGGTATAGGCCAAGCACCTAAAGGTGACAAAGACCCATTTGCTCTTCGTCGTGCTGCTATTGGTGCACTGCGCATCATGGTAGAAAAAGAACTACCACTTGATATTTTAGACCTAGTAGCTAAATCGCAAACATTGTTTGGCGACAAGTTAACTAACTTAAATGTATCAACTGACGTATTTGAGTTTATGCTAGGGCGCTTCCGTGCTTGGTATCAAGACGAAGGTATTGAAGTAGACGTAATTCAAGCAGTGCTTGCACGTCGTCCGACTAAACCTGTTGATTTTGACCGCCGTGTTAAAGCCGTAAGCCACTTCCGTACATTAGACGCAGCAGAAGCGCTTGCAGCAGCTAATAAGCGTGTAGGTAACATTCTGGCTAAAAACGATATTACCAGCCAAGGTAGTGTTGATGAGAGCTTATTAAGCGACGACGCCGAAAAAGTATTGGCATCACAAGTAGCAAAATTTGCCACTGACCTTGCACCACTTTACGCAGATGGAAACTACCAAGAAGCATTAAGCCAATTGGCGGGTATTCGTGAAAGTGTTGATAACTTTTTTGACAACGTAATGGTTATGGCCGACGATGAAGCTGTTAAGCAAAATCGTCTTGCGCTATTAAGCCAGTTAAGCGGATTGTTTTTAGGTATTGCAGATATTTCTGTGTTACAAAAATAAGCTAACTTAGCAATTTAAAAAGCCAGCGATTTGCTGGCTTTTTAGTTTTCACAGAACGTAAAGGATACCTATTGATGAACCCAATGAAACGAATTTTAACCCTTGCTATTGCCGGCTTACTTACAGCCTGTACTAGCCAAATTTCTATTAACGACGTACTGCTACAGCAAGAGCTTGACCGCACAATTTACTTACGTGGCGACTTTACACTGTGGGATGCAGAACCCCAGTATCAGTTTGCGCCAGTTGGCCCTGCGCTTTATCAAGCACAAGTTAAATTTTCGACCCCAGGTAAAGTGTACGAATTTAAAATAGCCGATGCCGATTTTAGTGAAGGTTACAACTGTGGTTACAGCGATGCACAACCAGCAGGGCAAAAACTAACACTCGGCCAGCCAGCTATCGCAGACTGTAATACTATTTATAACTACTTTAGTTTCACACCAGCAATAAAAGGCACGTACATAGTAAGTATTGATTACAGTGACTACGATAAGCCACAAGTGACAATAACGAAGAAGTGATTTTTAGCTATTTAATAGCCCTAGTGGGTTGATGGACTTGTGACAAGGACGTTGTAGGATTTATTCAGCATTAACACCAAGGGGGTTTCGTAGTTTGGGTTTCGTAAAACTCAACCCGACCTACGTGAGTTTAAAGCCCTTTCTTCACCACATATCTATACGGTGCTGCTTCTGCATCTTTAGCCACCAGGGTGTGATCCATAAACGTACAAAAACTCGGAATGTCGCGAGTGGTTGATGGGTCATCAGCAGTTATTAATAACGTTTCACCATCGTTCATTTTACGAATAGCAGCACGTACCATCATTACTGGCTCTGGGCAGCGAAGGCCTATGGCATCTAATTGGTGATCGGGATTATCAAAGCTCATAATAAATTGGCCTGTTTAATTAAAGTGATTGCTGAGTACGCGAGTGCTTAGGTATAGCAATTAATAAGTTTGGCAGTTTAACGCAATTTTATGTGTAATTTAACTATTTTACTTAATGCTTTTAGCAGTTTCAAAATGCTTTATTTAATAATACGCCCGATCACATAATTACGCTGTTACATACTTGTTTGATAAAGGGACGTTTTTATAAATGAAGCTAATAAAAAAGGCGAACTGAATAAAATCAGTTCGCCTTTTTAATCACCAAGATGGTTTTACATGCTTAAACTAATTAGTCTTGAACACGTTCAAATACAGTTGCAATGCCTTGGCCTAAACCAATACACATAGTTGCTAAACCATATCGTACATTTTTGTCTTCCATTAAGTGAATAAGCGATGTGCTAATACGCGAACCCGAACAACCCAGTGGGTGACCAAGTGCGATTGCGCCGCCATTTAAATTCACTTTTTCGTCAACTACATCCATTAACCCTAAATCTTTCATTACAGGTAATGATTGAGCTGCAAAGGCTTCGTTAAGTTCTACTACGCCTAGGTCATCAATTGTAATACCGGCTTGTGCAAGTGCTTTTTTACTTGCTGGTACTGGGCCGTAACCCATAATTGATGGATCGCAACCAGCGACTGCCATTGCTTTAATACGTGCACGAATTGGTAAACCAAGTTCTTTTGCTTTTTCTTCGCTCATTACTAACATTGCAGATGCGCCGTCAGAAAGTGCAGAAGACGTACCGGCTGTTACCGTACCCGATGCAGGATTAAATACAGGGCGAAGCTTTGATAAGCCTTCTACTGTTGTTTCTGGGCGAATTACTTCGTCGTCTTCAACTAAGATAAGCGAACCATCTGCTGCGTGACCTTCCATTGCTAAAATTTCGCGACGGAAACGGCCTTCAACAGTTGCAGCTTGTGCTCGTTGATGTGAACGGTAAGCAAATTCATCTTGTTGCTCACGGCTAATGCCATGAAGCGTAGCAAGGTATTCTGCTGTTAAGCCCATAGAGCCAGACGCTTGTGCAATTGATGTTGCTAAGCCTGGGTGAAAGTCGTTGCCGTGAGTCATAGGTACGTGACCCATGTGCTCAACACCACCAATTAGGTAAGTGTCGCCAGCGCCTGTCATTATTGCGCGTGCTGCGTCATGCAATGCTTGCATAGAAGAGCCACATAAACGGTTAACCGTAACAGCAGGAACGCTGTGAGGAATACCGGCAAGCAATGATGCGTTACGTGCTACGTTAAAGCCTTGCTCTAATGTTTGCTGTACACAACCCCAATAAATATCGTCAATTGATGCTGGATCAACTGCAGGGTTGCGATCTAGTAAGCCTTTCATTAAATGTGCGCTTAAGTCTTCTGCACGTTTATGTTTGAATACACCACTTTTAGAGCGACCCATTGGTGTGCGGATACAATCTACAATTACTGGATTATTCATGATATTAACCTTCCACCTTATAGAAAACACGACCTTCTTCGGCCCACTTGCGAGTTTGTTCAGATACTTGGTAAATCGCACCTAGGTGAGCGTATTTGTCTGCTGCTGCAACAAAGTTAGCTAAACCAGTTTGATCTAAGTAACGGAACGCGCCGCCTCTAAATGGAGGGAAACCAACACCGTAAACTAATGCCATATCTGCTTCTTGCGGCGAGGCAACAATGCCTTCTTGCAAACACAGTAGCACTTCGTTAATCATTGGAATCATACAACGGTCGATGATTTCTTGTTTATCAAATTCTTTTGGTGCGTCTGTGATTGGGCTTAGTAGCTCAATTGCTGTCTCGTCATGAGACTTTTTAAGACGACCGCGACGATCTGTTTCGTATTTGTAAAAACCGGCTTTGTTCTTTTGTCCAAAACGTTTTTCGTTGGCAAAAATAGTCACAGGGTCTTTATCAGCACGAGCCATACGCTCAGGGAAACCGTCAGCCATTACGCCAGTACAATGGAACGCTGTATCAATACCTACAACATCAAGTAGGTAAGCCGGACCCATAGGCCAGCCAAATACGTTTTCCATTACTTTATCTACTTTTGCAAAGTTAGCGCCTTCAACCACTAATTTGCTAAAACCTGCAAAGTAAGGGAATAAAACACGGTTTACAAAAAAGCCTGGGCAATCGTTAACAACAATTGGCGATTTACCTAATTTAAGCGCGTAATCAACTACTGCATTAATTGTTTTATCTGAGGTTTTTGCACCACGGATAATTTCTACTAATGGCATTTTTGGCACAGGGTTGAAAAAGTGCATACCACAGAAGTTTTCTGGCTTATCTAGCGCTTGTGCTAGTAAATCAATACAAATAGTCGATGTATTTGAAGTAAGTACAGTGCCTTCTGGCATGTTCTTTTCAAGATCAGCGAGTACTGCTTGCTTAACTTTAGGGTTTTCTACAACGGCTTCAACAATGATGTTGGCACTTTGTAGGTCTGACTCGTTAAGTGTTGGTTTAATTTTGCTAAGTGTTGCCAACATTTTTTCCATTGGCATGTGGCCACGCTTAACTTTTGCACCTAACAATTTAGATGCTTCACCCATACCTAAATCAAGCGCATCTTGTTGGATGTCTTTCATTATAATAGGCGTGCCTTTATAAGCAGACTGGTATGCAATACCGCCACCCATAATACCAGCACCTAATACAGCGGCTTGTTTAATTTCTACATCGCTGTGCTTAGCAAATTTACGTGCTTTACCTTTAATGTATTGGTCAGCTAGGAATATACCAGTTTGTGCTGCTGCTTCTGGTGTACGTGCTAATTTAGCAAAGTTAGCGTTTTCGATTGCCATTGCTTCATCGCGAGTACAGTTTGCCGCTGCTTTAATAGTACGTACAGCCATAACCGGTGCAGGATAGTGGCCTTTGGTTTTACCCATTACCATACCTTCTGCCATAGCAAAGCTCATGCCTTGCTCAACACGGTTTAATTTAAGTGGCTGTAGTTTTACGTTGCGTTTTGCTTGCCAATCTAGCTTGCCAGCAATCGCCAGTTCAAGTGTTGATACACTTGACTCTAGAAGTTTGTCAGCACTAACTACCGCGTCAAACGCACCTACTTTAAGGGCATCTGCTGCGCGGTTTTCTGCGCCTGAGGTAATCCACATCATCGCGTTATCGGCGCCAATGATACGTGGTAAGCGCACTGTGCCACCAAACCCTGGCATTATGCCAAGTTTAACTTCTGGTAGGCCCATTTTAGCTGTTTCGCTTGCCACACGATAATCGGTAGCAAGTGCCCACTCACAACCACCACCAAGTGCCATACCGTTTATAGCGCTTAGAGTTGGGAATGGTAAATCTTCAATTGCATCAAAAACGTCTGTTGCGTTTTTGATCCACACTACTAATTCTTCTTCAGGTTTAGTAAATGTAGGTAAAAATTCGAAGATATCGGCACCAATAATAAAGTGGTCTTTATCACTGGTAAAAATCATGCCTTTGATATCAGTATTGGCGGCTAATTCTTTTAATGCTGCTGCGCAATCTGAAAGAGTTTTTTGAGATAGTGTGTTTACAGAACCTGCAACACAAAACTTAAACTCGGCGATGTTTTCCTTCAGGAAGCTAACTTCAAAGGAATCGCTTTTATATAACATTATTATTCTCCCTAGTTGACGAACTAAGACTGGTACGATGAGTTTGCATTTCAATCAGTGTGCTTGCTTTAAATTAAAAATGCAACGAAAAATTTAACTCGGTTACAATCGACTGGTTAAAATATAGCTGGTTTGGTGCTAAGGTGGTTGAAAAGTTTTTATTCACAACTTTAATTTTTATTAAAGGACATTATGAAAAAATATTTACTAAGTGTTGCGGCAGCTGCATTCATTTTTCCTCTTCATTCTGCCGAGGCAAGTAACGATAACGATGCATTTTTAGATGCCGAAAAAAAAGTAAGGTACGGCAGTTACCAAGACTTTAAACAAGCGGTTAGTAACCTAAATCATCCGTTAAAACCTTATGTTGAAAAAACGTATTGGCAACGCCATCCGAGCATTAAACATCAGGCAGAAATAGAAGAATATTTAAATATATACCAGCATACGCCGCTTGAGTGGCCGGTCCGTAAAGCGTGGTTAGAGTATTTAAAAGATAACAACGAAAAGGCGGCGTATATCCGCAACTATCGTGAAACGTCTAATACGGAGCTTACTTGTACTTATTTAGATTTTCAGCTTGATTTAGGTGCGCCCGAAAAGGCAATTCTAAATCAGGTGACCGACTTATGGGCTGTAGGTAAATCGCAACCTAATGGTTGTGATAGTTTATTTTCTACGTGGCGTAAAAAAGGCTACATGAAAGAAGAAACGGTTTGGAAGCGTGTAACACTTGCTGCACAAGGCGGAACGCAAAGCTTATTACCTTACTTAAAAACTTTATTACCAAGTAAGGAGCGTTACTTAGCTGACTTATATTTAAAAGTGCGAAAAGATCCAAGCGCAGCCGCTGGATTATATAGATATAAAAACAAGTCGGCTAAAGAAGGGCAAATAGCTATTTATGGTGTTAAGCGTTTGGTTTGGCGCGATAAAGAGCTAGCTTTAAAAGCATGGGAAAAGCTAGAAAAAATATTTAAGTACAGCGATGAAGAAAAAGCGGATGTGTATTACACTTTTGCATTGTCACTTGCCTCTAGCGGGCATAAACAAGCGAGCTTTTGGCTAAATAAAGTGCCAAAAGAGCGACTAGACAGCAAGCTTATTCAGTGGCAACTGGGCAATATGCTCAAAACCCAAGATTGGGAAGGGATTGCTGCATTTTTTACAGGTAAAGAAAATTTAAGTCTTGGTCAGCAATATTGGTTAGCTTATAGCTATGCACAACGTGGCGAGCAACAAAAAGCAGACGACATTTGGAAAAAAGTAGCGGCTAATCGTGATTATTACGGCTTTTTAGCCGCAGCACGTTTGGGGTTGCCCGTTGATTTAAATAATCAGCCTTTAGCAGTCGATAAGGTACTTGTAGATAAAGTGAGTAATGCACCAGGCTTTAAGCGTGCAAAAGCACTTTATGATATTGAGCGCTTTACGTCGGCGCGCCGTGAATGGAATTACTTAACGGATACCTCTAGCGATGAAGAAAAGCTGGCAGCATCACAGTTATCTACCGATTTAGGTTGGCACGACAGTACTATTTTTACTTTAGCAAAAATTAAAGCATGGGATAATGTAGAGCAACGTTTTCCGTTTGCGTTTCAAGATGTTTTTGAGCGCTACAGTAAACGTAGCAAGATAGATGTTGCTTGGAGTATTGCTATTGCAAGGCGCGAAAGCTCTTTTGCGCCAGATGCACGCTCGCATGCTAATGCGCGTGGTTTAATGCAGTTATTACCTAGTACTGCTGAGTATGTAAATAAAGGCAGTGTGACAAGTAGTCGTTTATATCAACCTAAAACAAATATTAGGTTGGGTACGAGTTACTTACAATACTTAAAAAAGAAAAACCATGGCAATGAAGTGCTGGCTACGGCTTCTTATAATGCGGGTTATCACCGTATAAAGCGTTGGTTACCTGATGACGCTATTCCGGCTGAGTTATGGGTAGAGCTTATTCCGTATCGCGAAACCCGCGATTACGTAAAAAATGTATTTGCGTACAGGCAGGTTTACCATACAAGAATGGGCCGAGAAGGTAATGTATTAGCGCCGCTACTCGAAATGAAAATGGGCGGTTGAATATATGATACCAATCGACCAATAACTTAACACGATAGGTATAGGTATTAATAAGGGGGATGTTTACATGTTAAATATCCCCCTTTTTTGAGCGCTGAGGGTCATACCAATTTTATTAAAAACATGATCATTCTAGCGTATTAAATAATTCAATAACTGCGTTAAAAATTATTTATATAGAACAACTATGTATCATAATTTTAGCCTTGTTATTAAGCTATTTTCTTATCGCTATAATAGATCATTAATTTAATGCAATTGGTATAAGTGATAGACTCATAGCAAGTTAAATTTAACAGATGGATTAACAATGGATAAATTAGCCGTTTTATACGCCGAACATATTGCAACACTGCAACAGCGTACTCGTACAATTTGTAATAGCGAAGGGTTAGAAGGATTAGTAATTCATTCAGGCCAAGCTAAGCGCCAGTTTTTAGATGATATGTATTATCCATTTAAAGTTAATCCACAGTTTAAAGCATGGTTACCGGTTATTGATAATCCTCATTGCTGGATTGTGGTAAATGGCTGCGACAAGCCAAAACTCATATTTTATCGCCCGGTAGATTTTTGGCATAAAGTACCAGACGAGCCTCGCGACTTTTGGGCAGAGTACTTTGATATAGAGCTACTACTTCAGCCTGATCAAGTAGAAAAGTTATTACCATACGATAAAGCTAAATATGCTTACATGGGTGAATACATTGAAGTAGCGCAAGCACTTGGTTTTAGTATTATGAACCCTGAGCCTGTACTTAACTATTTTCATTACCACCGCGCTTATAAAACCCAGTACGAACTTGAATGTTTACGCAACGCTAACCGCATTGCAGTAGATGGGCATAAAGCTGCACGCGATACATTCTTTAATGGTGGTAGCGAGTTCGACATTCAGCAAGCGTACTTAATGGCGACACGTCAAAGCGAAAATGAAATGCCGTACGGCAACATTGTTGCGCTTAACGAAAACTGCGCTATTTTGCACTACACGCACTTTGATCCAAGAGTGCCACACACCCACAACTCATTTTTAATTGATGCCGGTGCAAACTTTAATGGTTACGCTGCTGATATTACTCGTACGTATGATTTTAAAAAGCAGGGTGAGTTTGCTGAGCTTGTACAAGCGATGACTGTTCAACAAATCGAGTTAGGTAAAGGTTTAAAGCCGGGTATGCTTTATGGTGATTTACACGTTGAATGCCATAACCGTATTGCACAAATACTTAGTGACTTTAAAATTGTTAACCTACCCGCTGAGGAAATTGTAGAGCGTAAAATTACCTCTACTTTCTTCCCGCATGGACTAGGGCATCACCTAGGTTTACAAGTGCATGATATGGGCGGTTTTATGAGTGACGAAAAGGGCACGCATCAGCCATCGCCTGAAGGGCATCCGTTCTTGCGTTGTACTCGCCTGATCGAAAAAAACCAAGTGTTTACTATTGAACCCGGTTTATACTTTATTGACTCACTGCTTAGTGATTTAGCGCAAACCGATAATAAACAGTTTATTAATTGGGAAAAGGTTGAGTCATTCAAACCATTTGGCGGTATTCGTATTGAAGATAACATTATTGTTCACGAAGATAGCCTAGAGAATATGACGCGTAATTTAGAACTCGATTAATTCTAGTTAACACTAATTAATTTATACACGTTAAAATACGTACATTACTTAAAGGGGCCTTTTGGCCCCCTTTTTACAAGTTTAAAATATGTCTGAATATAAATATCCTGCTGCTGACGTTTTTCATCAAGAAGAAATTAAAAAAAGTACGTTTATAGTCCACATTGCACATACCCCCGATTTAAATTCAGCCAAAGCATTTATTAAAAGCATTGAAGAAAAGTATAGCGATGCACGTCATAACTGCTGGGCACATGTGGCAGGAAACCCCGGTGGCAGCCATGTTTATGGTTTTTCGGATGATGGTGAACCTAATGGCACTGCAGGAAAGCCTATGCTAAATGTGCTGGTGGGTTCGGGCCTTGGCGAAATTACTGCCGTGGTGACACGTTATTTTGGCGGCATAAAATTAGGCACCGGCGGACTAGTACGTGCTTATGGTGGCTCATTAAATAATGCACTAGTAAAATTGCAAACGGTGCTTAAAGTTCCCTGCGTTGAAATTACTGGGAGTAGTGAGTACAGCATGCAAGGCGCGATTGAGCAGTTATTAAAAACAAAGTATCAAGTGCTTAATATTGATAAGCAATTTACTGCTAATATTGAGTGGGTGATTACAATCGATAGCCGCGAAGCCAAGCAAGCAGTCAAAGATATTTTTGATTTAAGTCACGGCGCAGTTGAGTTAACTATTAAAGAGTAATAACCTACACAAATTGCATATAATGCATACTGACCCTATTTAATTTGGTTGATACTACTCAGCCTGAATTTACTAATAATAAAAGCGACAAGCTAAATGCAATTTCGTACCATCATAAAAATTCTTGGCCAACTTGTTGCGCTGTTTAGTATTACCATGGTGCCTCCGGCACTGGTGTCTTTAATATACAAAGACGGTGGTGGTGTTCCTTTTGTTTTAGCATTTATCTTTAGTGTTGTTATTGGCATGATGGCTTATTACCCAAACCGCCATGAAAACGGTGATTTAAAAGCACGTGAAGGCTTTTTAATTGTTGTTTTGTTTTGGCTGGTACTTGGGGCGTTTGCGTCCTTGCCGCTTATCTTTTTACAAGAACCTAACTTATCGCTCGCCGATGCGGTATTTGAAGCATTTTCTGGCTTAACAACCACCGGCGCTACGGTGCTTACCGGTATTGAGTATTTACCCAAGTCGGTATTGTTTTATCGCCAGCAACTCCAGTGGTTTGGCGGTATGGGTATAATCGTACTCGCTGTTGCTATACTCCCAATGCTAGGTGTTGGTGGTATGCAGTTGTACCGCGCTGAAATACCAGGGCCTGTAAAAGATTCTAAAATGACCCCGCGAATTGCCGATACTGCAAAGCACCTTTGGTATATTTATGTGTCGTTGACTATTACTTGTATGCTGGCTTATTGGGCTGCGGGAATGGAGTGGTTTGATGCTATATGCCATGCATTCTCAACGGTGGCGATAGGTGGTTTTTCTACTTACGACGCCTCCATGGGGCACTTTGACAGCCCTGTAATTAACTTTATTTGTGTGTTCTTTTTAATTATTGCCGCTGTTAACTTCTCCCTGCATTACGCCGCAGTGGCGAGCCGAAATATACAAGTTTATATTAGAGACCCAGAGTTTAAGGTGTTTTTGTGTATTCAATTAGCGCTGGTGGTTATTTGTTTTACCGTACTTTCCTCTAACGAAATATTTGCTAATGGCGATGAAACCCTCGATCAGGCGTTATTTCAAGCTGTTTCAATGAGTACAACAGCAGGCTTTGCTACTGATAACTTTTCAACATGGCCTTTGTTTTTACCTATTTTACTTATATTTTCGAGCTTTATTGGTGGCTGTGCAGGCTCTACCGGTGGTGGTATGAAAGTAGTGCGCGTATTTTTACTTTATTTGCAGGGCGTGCGTGAGCTCAATCGTTTAGTGCACCCACGGGCTATATATTCAATCAAGCTGGGTCGTAAGGCGTTGCCAGACAAAGTAGTAGAAGCCGTGTGGGGATTTTTCTCTGCATATGCGCTTGTATTTATTATTATCATGTTAGCGCTTATGGGCACGGGTATGGATAACATAACTGCGTTCTCAGCCACTGCGGCTTGTTTAAATAACTTAGGGCCTGGCTTAGGAGATGTAGCGTCGCATTATGGTGCTATAACCGATGGTGCTAAATGGTTGCTTACTATTGCAATGGTGTTTGGTCGCCTAGAAATATTTACTTTATTAGTGTTATTTACGCCTACTTTTTGGCGTGGATAAACGAGCGGCTTAAGTTTTAAATTACAAAATATTGGAAAAAGGGATATGCCAACAAATTTAGAAAAGCTAAAGCATATAGGTGTAGGCAGTTTAGTTGACCTAGAAATATTAACACCTACAAGCAGTAAGCGTGTTAAAACTGAATTAGTTGGTTTACTCGATAAACAGTTTATTATTTTAAATTATCCCAATGCTAAGCGTTTACCTGCAGCGAGTGACTATTTACGTGATGGTGTAATGGTTGTTGTAAGAGCACTGATTGAAGGCAGTGGCGGGCAAGTTATTGCGTTTCGCCAGCAAATTATGTCAGTAGCCTCTCATCCCGCTAAACTCGTCTTTATTAATTTTCCTAAGCAAGTGCAGCTATTTGCGCTACGCTCGCAAACACGCATACCTACCTTGTTACCTGCAAAGCTAAAACTAAGTGACGATAGAGTGCTTGAAGGCCTTATTAAAGACATTTCACTCACTGGTGTAATGTTTGATATTAGAGGCGATCAGCAAGCTGAAGGTATTAAAGATATGCAATGCACTGTCGTACTCAATAGTAGTGATAAAGATTTTGAAGGTGAAATTTGCAGTGTTAAAGAGCATGTCGCAGGTGTGCACTGCGGAATTAAGCTACTAGCAAGCGAGGATGAAATGAAAACCTTTATGAAAGAGCATTTTATAGACCCATCTGCGCTTGAGCCCACCGTTGACTAAATCGTTTTTCGCTTATTTGCAACAAAATGTCGTTTTACGTGAGTATTTATAAAGTGTTTTTTTGTTTTTATATAATTAAAAATATTATTCATATAAAACAATGTTTTACGTATTTTTTGTTATGGCTTGTTTTTTGTTGTTATAGCTACTTCGTTAAAATTAACCTTAATTATTTTTTAAAATCCCTCCTTTTATAGCTCTACATTTTAAAATGTATCTTTTTATATAAACATAACTAGTTGTTTTTAATGGCTTTATTTTTTCACCTCTAAAGCGTGTTGCGAAAAGGCAACAGTAATGACTCTGAAAATTCCTACTTATTGTATGTTTTGTTTTTAACTTTTTGAAAGTTAATGGCTTTTCAATGTTGGCATTTAAGTTGTAATAGTCAGGGTGTACTGAACGAAATCGTGATTCAAAGTGAAACACTTAATCGCACACACATAAATTTGAAGGATACATATTATGAAAAGCATTAATAAAACTTTAGCACTTATCGCTATTGCATCTTCTTCAGCCGCTTTTGCAGCAACAGATTTTGACACACTTGATGTAGACGGCAGTGGCACAATTAGCCAAGCAGAAGCATCAGTAGACGCAAAATTAATGAGCATGTTTTCTGAGCTTGATACTGACCAAAATGGTGAGTTATCAAAAGAAGAATTTTCAGAAGCTTAATTAAAAAGTATTTATCCTGAGTTGCCAAAGACAACCTAAGTAGGCAAGGGAGCTTACGAAAGAGGATAACAAGGAAGTGAAAAATTACGTTTTAAGTTAAACGAAGCAATTTTTTTGATAGAACATTGAAGGATTAAGTTATGAAACATTTAAATAAAGCATTAGCACTTATAGTACTAGCATCTTCTTCAGCTGCATTTGCAGCATCAGATTTTGACAGCCTTGATATCGATGGTAGCGGCACAATTAGCCCAAGCGAAGCGGCTGTCGATACCGATTTAATGGCTGAATTTATTGAGCTAGATACCGACGGTAGCGGCGAGCTTTCTAAAGAAGAATTCGCTAATTACTAATCTTTTTTCAGATTAAACATTTTTCACAGTCAGGGATCTTTGAAAAGGACTTCCCATATTACTAGGAATATTATTATGAAAACATTCAATACAACACTTGCAGTTATCGTTTTAGCATCTTCATCAGCAGCATATGCTGCAGTAGATTTTGCCTCTTTTGATGCAGATGGCGACGGTGCGATTACAATGGAAGAAGCGAAGGTTAACCCTCAACTTGTGAAGATTTTTGATGATTTAGATACTGATGGAAATGGTGAAATCTCTAAAGAAGAGTTTTCAAAGGTACAGTAATCAATATTCGAAGATACTCCACTAAAGCCGCCTTAGTCAGCGGCTTTTTTGTATTTTAAATTAACTAATTAGCGTAACTAGTTAAAGGAATATAGCACTTACTTGGAATAGTTTTTCTACAACGGTAATATGTTTTTTGTCGATTAAAAACATAATGACATGATCGCCCGACATAATAATTGTATCATCGTGAGCTATCAGTACATCGTCATTACGTACTATTGCGCCAATAGTTGTACCCGCTGGAAGTTTTATGTCGGCAATCGCGCGACCAACAACTTTAGATGTGCTTTCATCACCATGAGCAACCGCTTCTATGGCTTCTGCCGCACCTTTACGCAGTGAATACACATTAACAATATCACCACGGCGTACGTGCGTTAATAACGCTGATATTGTTGCTTGTTGTGGCGATATGGCAATGTCTATTTCGCCGCCTTGTACCAAATCAACGTAAGCACCACGCTGGATAAGCACCATGGTTTTCTGTGCGCCCATACGTTTTGCAAGCATGGCTGACATAATGTTTGCTTCATCGTCATTGGTTACGGCAATAAACACATCTACTTGTTCAATATGCTCTTCTGAGAGCAGTTCTTGATCAGATGCGTCACCACAAAAAACGACCGTGTTATCGAGCATTTCTGAGAGTTGCTCAGCACGTTCTTTACTGCGTTCAATTAGTTTAACGGTGTGGTTTTTTTCAAGTGAGCGGGCAAGGCCTGCCCCAATGTTACCGCCACCAGCTATCATAATTTTTTTGTACGAACGCTCAAGTTTTTGTAGCTCGTTCATTACTGCGCGTATATGTTTTGTAGCGGCAATAAAGAATACTTCGTCATCGGCTTCAATAACGGTGGTACCCAATGGTTTTATTGCTTTACCTTGACGATAAATAGCGGCAACACGAGTTTCTACATTAGGAATATGTTCTTTAAGTGCAGATAACGCATAACCTACAAGTAAACCGCCATAGTAAGCTTTTACGGCTACTAACGAGAGCATGCCATCAGCAAACTGCAATACTTGCAGAGCACCAGGGTAGTCAATTAAACGGCGAATATACTTAGTGACCAGTGCTTCGGGAGCAATGTAATGATCGATTGGTAAATCATCGTTTTGAAATAGTTTTTCGCGGTATTTTAAATATTGCTCTGAGCGAATGCGGGCAATTTTAGTGGGCGTTTTAAAAATACTGTACGCCACTTGGCATGCAACCATGTTCACTTCATCTGAACTGGTTACCGCTATAATCATATCGGCATCTTCAGCACCTGCACGGCGTAATACATCAGGATGCGCACTGTGGCCCATAACCCCTTGTAAGTCGTACTTATCTTGAAGTTCACGTAATCGGTTACCGTCTATATCAACAACGGTAATTTCGTTTTGTTCGCCAACTAAGTTTTCAGCAAGCGTAGCACCAACTTGCCCGGCACCGAGTATAATTATTTTCATTATTTACCCGTGGTATTGATCATAATTTAATTAAAAAAATAGCCATTTAATGTTTCATAAATGGCTAACTATTTAGTGTACGGCTATTAGGCTTTTTTAACTAGCTTAGCGTAATAAAATCCATCACTTTCACCGGGCAGTAACTGCAAACCTGGCGTTGTTACGGTATCGTTTTCGTGTAGAGGTATATGTTCTACATCATCGTTATTAGCTAAAAACTTAGCAACTTGCTGTTGGTTTTCTTGTGGAAGAACCGAACACGTAGCATATACCAATGTGCCACCTGGTTTTAACAGTGGCCAAATGCTATCAAGAATATCGCTTTGTAACTTGGCTAAGTCTTCGATATCTGATGCGCGACGTAACCATTTTATGTCAGGGTGACGGCGAATTACGCCAGTGGCCGAACAAGGCACATCAAGTAAAATACGATCAAATAATTTTTCATCCCACCAGGTATGTGGTTGCGATGCATCGCCACATTGTAGGTCTGCACCTAAGCCAATACGAGTTAAGTTTTGCTTAACACGTTCAAGGCGAGTTGAGTCGCTATCAAGTGCAAGTACATCTGCATCAGCAAGCTCTAAAATATGACATGTTTTACCGCCAGGGGCTGCGCAGGCATCCAAAATATAGTCGTCTGCTTTAGGTTCTAAAAAGCGAGCTGCAAGTTGTGCGGCAGCATCTTGTACTGAACATGCACCTGTATCAAACTCAGGTAACGAAAATACATCACGTGGTTTGGCAAGCTTAATCCCATCAATAAAATCAGGGTTTAAGGTGTGTTCAATATCGTTAGCGCTAAGCATGTCGCTGTATTCTTGCGTGCTAAATTGTGCTTGGTTTACACGAAGCCACATAGGCGCTTGTTGCTGGTTTTCTTCAAGTAGTGCTTCCCAGCTATCTGGGTAGGCTGTTTGCACCTGTTTAATAAACCAATTTGGATGGTTGTATAAACATACCGGAATAAGCTTCGCTTTTTCTTCAAGCTCAGCTTGTTGACGCTGAAAGCTACGTAAAATGGCGTTTATCAGTCCTTTTAATCCTAAAGCGCGTAGTTGAGCCAGTGCGTTAACCGTTTCTGAAATGGCAGCATGAGGTGGTACGCGCATATGCTGCAGTTGATAAATACCTACGTATAATAAAAACTGAAATATTCTACGTTTACCTTTTAATGGCTGCTCTACTAAGTGTTGGCAGTAATTTTCAAGGCTCGGTAAGTAGCGTAAAACGCCATAACAAATTTGCTGTAGCAACGCTTTATCTTTAGGCGGCAAGCCTTGGCTTGCAAATGGAAGTTCTTGATTAAGCGATGCGCCTTTATCAACTACGTTATATAAAGTTTCAGCGGCAAGCGCTCGTACGTTTGGAACATTACTCATTGTTTTCGCCTAATATTGTGCCAGGAGTAACCCAGTCACTACGACCATTTAAAAAGTCGTTAATTGCCATTGGTTTTTTACCTTGCGGCTGTAATTGCGTAATACATAAAGCGTGTTCGCCACACGCCACTACTACGCCATTTTTGTCGCTTGATAAAATTTGCCCAGGATCACCTGATTGCAGCATAACCTGCGCTTGATGAATCTTTACTGTTTGCCCACCCATTTGGGTAAAGCACATTGGCCACGGGTTAAAAGAGCGAATGTTTCGCTCGATTTGAAGCGCACTCATGGACCAGTCGATATCAGCTTCCTCTTTAGAAAGCTTTTTAGCGTAGTTAGCAAGTTCATCGTCTTGAGGTTCAGGGGTGATCTCACCATTAGCTAATTTATTAATGGTTTCAATTAACGCATCTGGACCTAGCTCAGCAAGCTTTGTATATAAGCTTGCGCTAGTTTCTGTTGTGCTAATAGGGCAGCGGCTTATATGTAGCATATCGCCGGTATCTAGCCCTTCATCCATTTGCATTATTGTTACGCCGGTTTGTTCATCACCTGCCCAAATTGCGCGTTGAATAGGTGCAGCACCGCGCCAGCGCGGTAATATAGAGCCATGCACGTTTAAACAACCTAAACGTGGCGCTTCTAAAATAGCTTTAGGTAAAATTAAGCCATATGCTACAACAATCATAATGTCGGCATTTAAGCTTGTTAGCTCAGCTAGTGCTTCATCATTTTTTAATGACTGTGGCTGAAAAACCGGTAAGTTGTGCTCAAGCGCTAGCTCTTTCACTTCACTGGCTTTTAATTTTTTACCACGACCTGCAGGGCGATCTGGCTGGCTATATACACCCACTATTTGGTGTTCGCTTTGTATCAGCGCTTGTAAATGACGTGCGGCAAAGTCCGGCGTACCGGCAAATATAATGCGTAATGGTTGAGTCACTGAGTTTTCCTAAGGTGCTTATTACTGTTCTGCAAACTTGGCTTCTTTTTCAAGCTTTTTACGAATACGTTGGCGCTTTAATGGAGATAAGTAATCAATGAATAGCTTACCTTGAAGGTGATCTAGTTCATGTTGAATACAAATAGCCAATAATTCATCTGCATCTAGTACAAATTCTTCACCGTTTTCGTTAAGTGCTGCGACTGTTACTGTTTCTGCGCGATCTACTTTTGCATACGAGTTAGGTACTGATAAACAGCCTTCTTCGCTAACGGTAGAGCCGTCTTTTTTAATGATTTGTGGATTAATTAATACCAGTGGCTCATTGCGCTCTTCTGATACATCAATAACAACGATTCGTTGATGAATATCTACTTGCGTGGCCGCAAGTCCAATGCCATTTTCATCGTACATTGTCTCTAGCATGTCTTTTACAATTTGGCGTACTGTGTCGTCAACTTGTACAACATCTTTTGCTACAGTACGTAAACGTTCATCTGGAAATCTTAAAACTTCTAACCTAGCCATAGTTACCTTTTTCACTTGTGCTTAATTTAGGGTATTGTATGCTCTTATTTTAGCCATTCGCGTTCACCTTTAACAGGTTTTGGGCAATAATAATGAAAAAACAATACAAGGAAGCTCGATGAAATCTCCACTACTTGCAATCATGCTTACGTTAAGCGCTGCGTTTCCCGCAGTTGCTGATGTACTTAAAATAAAAAAAGACGCACCAAAACAGTATGTTGTAAAAAAAGGCGATACACTTTGGGATATTTCTGGCATCTATTTAGATGAGCCTTGGCTATGGCCTGAACTTTGGCAAATGAATCCACAAATTGACAACCCACACCTAATTTACCCCGGTGATGCATTAGCGTTGATATACGATGCAGATGGAAACCCACGTTTAGTGATAAATAAAGGATATAGAAAGCTATCTCCTCAGGGTCGTATTACACCAAAAGGGCGTGATGCTATAACTACTTTGCCGCTTGAAATGATCAAACCTTATATCAGTTACGAGCAAGCAATGAACAGTGACGATATTAAAGGCAAACCTTATATTTTAGGTGCAAACGAAAATACTAAAACACAAACGCTAGGCCATATTTTATATGTTAAAGGCGACTTACAAGTACATAAAGCATATGCTATTTACCATAAAGGTGACCCCTACACTGATTTAACCGGTGAAGTGTTAGCAACGCGTGCATCTTACGTGGGTATAGCACGTGCTTTTAGAGCGGGCGATGAGAAAAATGGCGTGCCTTCGTCATTACGCGTTGAGTCTGTTAAACGAGAAATTCAGCAAGGTGATTTTTTAATGCCGGCAATGGAAGGCCAAATGCTTCCTGCGTACTTTGATATACACCGTCCTTTAGAACCTGTAACAGGTAATATTATTGCTTCACCACGCGAAGTTAGAGAATTCAGCACAATGGATGTTGTGGTGCTAAACTTAGGCAGTGAACACAATATAGAAGCGGGTCATGTATTAGATCTAGAGCGTCAATCACCAACGGTTATTGATGGTCCTCGTGGCCCTCGTTATCCAGAAGATTCTAGTAAATATGAGAAGCTTTTATCTGATGTGAGCCAATTATTTGGTGATGAGTCTGACGAACAAAACACAACGTGGACCATGCCTAAAGAAAAAGTTGGTGAGCTAATTGTCTTTAAAGTGTATGACAAAGTAAGTTATGCATTAATAACTAAAAACCAGCACCCAATTCGCATTGGAGATATTGCAGTTATTCATTAAGAAGTAGCGAGTCGGTGCTCTAGGAGAGAGCATGGATCAGTCATCTGGCAAGCTAGCCCACTGGCTTGCCTTTTATATGTGTAAAGGGTTGGGTATAAAAACCCTTTTAGCACTATCTACAAACTATTCCCTTGGGTCGTTATTCGACTTATCTCATGACAAGCTTTTACAGCTTGGGTTAACCGCTAATCAAGCGAGTAATTTACTCAACACCAATTGGCAACAAGTCAGTCATTATGAGCAATTAATAGCGCTGAACAACATTACTGTTGTCTGTATTTTTGATGCGCTTTACCCAGAAGATCTCCGGCAGATTGCCAGTGCGCCTTTATTACTATTTTGCAGGGGAGATGTCTCGTTATTATCAACTCCACAAATTGCAATTGTTGGCAGTCGTAATGCTACACCTACCGGGCTTGAAATAGCCTCAGAATTTGCATACGAGTTAACTTTGGCGGGTATTACAGTTACTTCAGGTATGGCGCGGGGAATAGATGGTGCAGCACATAAAGGTTCTCTTGCTGGTACAGGTAAAACCATAGCTGTGCTTGGTACTGGGGTTGATATTTACTACCCCAAACGCCATAAACTATTAACAGACCAAGTTTTAGAAAGCGGTTTGCTGGTGAGTGAGTTTTTACCAGGCACAGCTGCTCATGCGCACAACTTTCCGCGCCGTAATCGTATTATTTCTGGGTTATCGTTAGGAGTGCTTATTGTTGAAGCTGAAATTAAAAGTGGTTCGTTAATTACAGTACGCTATGCGCTTGAACAAAATAAAGAGGTATTTGCAGTACCGGGTTCTATTAAAAACCCGTTAGCGCAGGCAAGTCACTTTTTAATAAAGCAAGGTGCTAAGCTGGTAGAAAACGTGGCTGACATTCTTGATGAGGTGAGTTTCACTTACGACAATAATGTATTTAATAAAGAGCAGCCGATTCAAGCCAATTCTCAATGTGAGGTTTTAAATAGTATTGGCTTTGAAGTAACCAGTGTAGATGACATTGTGCGTCGTGCGCAGTGGCCAATAGATAAAGTACTCAGTAGGTTGCTCGATTTAGAATTAGACGATCAGATTGAGCGAGTCTTAGATGGTTACATCAAGTTAAGCGCAGGAAGGTAATATGTTTGATATTCTTTTGTATCTTTTTGAAAATTACATTCATAGCGAAGCGGATATATTTGCAGAGCAAAATGAGTTAACCGATGAGCTACTGCGTGCGGGCTTTAATAAGCCTGAGATATTTAAAGCTCTTGATTGGTTAGAGCAACTAGCCGATTTACAACACAGCGATGAGTCTCCTTATCTTATTGCTAACCCTAAAGATGCTGTGCGTATATTTACCGATAGTGAATGCCAAAGGCTCAGCGCTGAGTGTCGTGGCTTTTTAATGTTTATTGAACAAATAGGCGTAATTAACAATGTAACACGTGAAATGGTAATGGACTGTTTAGCCTCTCTCGATAAACCAACTATAAGCCTAGAAGACTTAAAGTGGATTGTACTTATGATCTTGTTTAACGTTCCTGGCTCTGAAGAGGCATATGAGCAAATGGAAGATTTGATTTTTGATGAACCCAGCGAACTTCTTCATTAGAGATAATTATCTTGATTGTACTCAAATTACTTAAAAGGATAAGCACGGCATTGCTTGTATCTTTAAGTGGTTTGGGTATATTAGGCGAAAATTCACCAACCTATTAGGATCACCATGAGTAAAATCGACCATTCGCTTTTCTCGGCGAACAAGCACGCCCTCGAAAAAGAATACGAGATATGCCCACAGTGTGGTTCAGAGTTAGTGATCCGCAATAGTAAATCAGGCCCTTTTTTAGGATGCGCAAGTTATCCCAAATGCGACTTTATTAGGCCGCTGGCACATCACGACAGTAACGAAATCAAAATATTAGAAGATTCTGCATGTCCTGAGTGTAGCAAACCGCTGGTGGTTAAAAATGGCCGCTATGGTATGTTTATTGGGTGTACGGGTTATCCAGAGTGTCATTATATTGCTAACGAAAATGAAGAAAAGCAAAGCGAAGATACTTTGCCTAGTTGCCCTAAATGCAAAAAAGGTCATTTAGTCGCGCGCAGTAATAAGTTTGGTAAAGTATTTTATTCTTGTGATTGCTACCCAAGTTGTAAATACACGCTTAATAATAAACCGGTTGAACATCCGTGTCCTGAATGTGACTGGCCTATCGTCATAGAAAGAAATATGGCAAACGGCATATTATTGCAATGCCCACAAAAAAGCTGCATGCATAAGCTCACCCCAACTGAATAACGTTTAATTATATCTGGAGACTACTTTGTCAGACCTTTCAAATACGCCCACTGCAATAACATGCTTAACGCAAGGCGAAGTTATTTTATACCCAACAGAAGCTGTATATGGTTTAGGTTGTGATCCAGATAATCAACAAGCCGTTGAGGCACTATTAGCTATTAAGCAGCGCCCGGTTGAAAAAGGGCTTATTTTAATCGCTGATAACTACGGACAATTATTAAAATACGTAGATGATGCAAAAATACCAATGGATAAACGCGCTGATATTTTTTCGAGTTGGCCTGCTGCAATTACATGGGTTATGCCTGCATCTAAAAATACGCCTAAATGGCTCACAGGGCAGTTTGATACCATCGCGGTAAGAGTAACAAACCATCCAACAGTAAAGCGTTTGTGCCAAGAGTTTGGCAAGCCATTAGTATCAACCAGTGCAAACTTAACCGGTCAAGAAACGGTAATTAGTATTGAGCAAGCCAAAGCGCAATTTGCAGAACAAGTTGGCTTTTACGTTGACGAGCCGTTAGGTGGTAATACTCAACCAAGCACAATAAAAGACGCCATGACTGGCAAAATATTTAGAGGTTAATATGCAAAGCGAATTATTAAATCAAGTAAAAGCATACTTTATGTCTTTGCAAGACACTATTTGCCAAGGTTTGGAGGCTGCAGATGGCAGTGCTAAATTTATAGAAGATAACTGGCAGCGAGCAGAAGGCGGTGGTGGTCGTACACGCGTAACCACTAATGGCACTGTAATAGAGCAAGGCGGAGTTAATTACTCTCATGTATTTGGCGCTTCAATGCCTGGTTCGGCAACAGCGCACAGACCAGAGCTTGCAGGGCGCAGCTTTCATGCGTGTGGTGTGTCGTTAGTTATTCACCCTAAAAACCCTCATGTACCAACAAGTCATGCCAATGTGCGCTTTTTTATAGCCGAAAAAGAAGGCGAAGAGCCAATATGGTGGTTTGGTGGCGGGTTTGATCTCACTCCTTTTTATCCAGTATTAGAAGACGTACAACATTGGCATCAAGTTGCTCACGACATTTGTGCGCCTTTTGGCAGCGACGTTTATCCAAAATACAAAACCTGGTGCGACGAGTACTTTTATTTAAAGCACAGAGATGAGACTCGCGGAGTAGGCGGTTTATTCTTTGACGATTTAAACGAACTTGGTTTTGAAAAGAGTTTTGCGTTTATGCAATCGGTGGGTAATGGATTTTTAGATGCCTATTTACCTATTATTGAACGTCGCAAAAATGACGAATACACAGAGCAACAACGTGATTTTCAGCTTTATCGTCGCGGGCGCTACGTTGAGTTTAATTTAGTATGGGATAGGGGCACTTTATTTGGATTGCAAAGTGGCGGGCGCACTGAGTCTATATTAATGTCTATGCCACCACTTGCACGCTGGGAATATAACTATAAACCAGAGCCAAGTAGCCCAGAAGCTAACCTATATCAGTATTACTTACGCCCGCAAGAGTGGTTAACGAGTCAACCAAGTGAGCTGATAGCCAGAGAGTGGCAATTATAAAAATTAAACAATAATCAAAAAGGCGCTAATTAGCTGTCTCTTATACACAAATCCCTGCTAAGAAATTAGCGGGGATTTTTTTGAACTAAATCTCAATGTCATGATCAGATCTTCAAATCTTGTTTGAGGGCACATTATGATTAACGAACATACT